>JBAUIQ010000331.1:0-5718 GCA_049683075.1 Pacificimonas sp. | reverse complement strand
CGAACAGGTGCGCTTGTTCGATGCGGCGGGCCAGCCCGCCAACGCCGCCTTCGCCCGCGCGCAGCACGAGCGTCTCACTGCCCTTCCGCGCGAGCTCGTCGCCGTCACCAATCATCTGCACGAGGGCCGCGTCGTCCGCGCCGAGCAGATCTGTCGTCGCTTTCTGCGAAGCCACCCGCGCCATGTCGAAGCCATGCGGCTTCTTGCGAAGATCGGCATGGAGCTCGGCATCCTCGACGACGCCGAATTCCTCCTCGAAAGCGCTGTCGCTTTCGAGGAGGACAATGTTCAGCTGCGCCTCGACTATCTCGACGTCCTGAAACGGCGCCAGAAGTTCGATCGCGCGCGCGAGGAGGCCGAGGCTCTCCATACGCGCGATCCGGACAGTGCCATCTTCCAGTCGCGCCTCGCCATCGAGTCTATGCAAACGGGCGACTATCTGCGCGCGTTTGCGCTGTTCGACGATGTCCTTGCGAAGCTCCCGAACGACCCTGCCACCCTCACCAGCCGTGGGCATGCGCTGAAGACGACGGGCGACACGGACCGTGCGATTGCCGACTATCGCACCGCGATCGCGGCGAAGCCAGATCATGGCGATGCCTGGTATGCGCTGGCGAACCTCAAAACCTACCGGTTTCAGGATGCGGAGATCGCGGCGATGCGGGCGCAGGCGACGCGGCCCGACTTGGCCTTCATGGATCGTGTCCACATCGCCTTCGCGCTTGGCAAGGCGTTGGAAGATAGCAAGGATTACGAGACAAGCTTCCGCCATTACGAACAGGGCAATGCGCTGAAGCGCGCGCAGACTCGCTACAGCGCCGACCAGATGAGTGCAGAACTTGCCCGCCAGCGCGAGCATATGACGGCGGACCTTTTCGCAGCGCGCGAGGGCGTCGGCCATCCGGCCCCCGACCCCATCTTCATCGTCGGCCTGCCGCGCGCGGGCTCGACCCTTCTCGAACAAATCCTTGCCAGCCACAGCCAAATCGACGGGACGCTCGAGCTTCCGAATATCCTCGCACTCGCGCACCGCTTGCGCGGACGGCGAGCAGGCCAGTCACGCTACCCCGAAATCCTGCACGACATCCCGGCGGACAAACTTGCAGAGTTCGGCCGCCAGTTCATCAAGGACACCCGCATCCATCGCCAGGGCGCGCCCTTCTTCATCGACAAGATGCCGAACAATTTCCGTCACATCGGCCTCATCCACCTAATCCTGCCGAACGCGAAGATCATCGATGCCCGTCGCGCGCCGATGGACTGCTGCTTTTCCGGCTTCAAACAGCTGTTCGCCGAGGGGCAGGAGTTTACCTACGGGCTCACCGAAGTCGGCCGCTATTATGCCGACTATGTCCGCCTGATGGACCATTGGGACGAGGTGCTTCCCGGCAAGGTGCTCCGCGTTCAGCATGAGGATGTCCTCGACGACCTAGAGGGCCAGACCCAGCGCATGCTCGCCCATCTACGCCTGCCCCTCGAAGACGCATGCCTCGAGTTTCACAAGACGACCCGCGCCGTCCGGACCGCCAGCAGCGAGCAAGTCCGCCAGCCGCTCAACCGCAAGGGCCAAGGCGCATGGGAACCCTACGCCCCTTGGCTTGGCGACCTCCGCGCAGCGCTTGGAGGGCTGGTTTAGCTCAGCACCCGGAATGTGGCGCTGGCGAAAGCGCCGGGGTCGCCGTCGGCGGTGACCTGGCCCTGCGCAGCATCGAGAGTCTTGCCCGTCTTGATGGCCGTCGGGCGAAACTCCAGCCACTGGCCGGCCTTGGCGGCGGCGAGGAATTCCAGGTTGAGGGTTACGGTGACGAGGCCGCTGACCGTTTCATGTCGCGCCGCGCAGCTGAGGCCAAGCATGTTGTCGGCAAGCGCGGACATCAGGCCGCCATGGACGAGCCCGCGCGAATTGCAATGCTGGTCGCCGGCGCGTAGGCCAACGATAATGCCTACCTCGTCACGCTTCGAGTAGAGCGGTTCCCACGGCTCGGTGAGCGGACTTTTTCTAAAATGACGCGCGAATCCTTCAGGAACATCCGCGCTCATGCCGCGAAACTCTTGCGCAGTTTCAGTAGGGCAAGCGCCGCCTTCGCCGCCTCGCCACCCTTATCCTTCTCATCGCGCTCGGCGCGGACGCGCGCCTGATCCTCGTCCTCAACGGTCAGGATGCCGTTCCCGATTGCGAGCCCGTCGAGCGTCAGCGCCATGATCGCGCGCGCGCTTTCGCCCGCGACCACCTCAAAATGATAGGTCTCACCGCGAATGACTGTACCGAGCGCCACGAATGCATCGTAGCGGCCGGTCTCCGCCGCCAGGGCGATGGCCGCCGGTATTTCGAGGGCGCCGGGCATCGTAATGGTCTCGTGCGTATGTCCGTCTGCCTCCAACGCATGACGCGCGCCGTCCAGCAAGCTGTCGGCGAACCCGTCGTAGAAGCGGGCCTCAACCAGCAGAACATGTGCCATCAGCGGCTCTCCATCACCTGTTTCATGCGGCCCAAATAGCGGGCCAGCACGTCGATCTCGATGTTGACCTCGTCGCCTTCGCGCACACCGGGATGGTTGTCCGTCTGACCGAACGTCGTTTCCGCCGCGCTGTGCGGAATAAGATTGATCGAGAAGAGAACGCCAGTCGGTGTGTCTTCAACACCGTTCACAGTCAGCGACGTGCCATCAAGCGTTACGGACCCCTTTGGCGCAATATAGGGCGCAATGTCCGGTCCGGCCTCGATTGAGATCTCGTGGCTGTCGCCGACATCCGCGACCCTGGCGACTGAACCGACGGCATCGACATGACCGGTGACGATGTGCCCGCCAAGTTCATCGCCCATTTTGAGGGCGCGTTCCAAGTTTAGCCGCGCGCCTTCCTGCCAGCGATGGGCGGCCGTCTTCGAAACGCTCTCGGCAGAGATGTCGACGGCGAACCGACCCGGCTCCTTCGCAACGACGGTCAGGCAAGCCCCGGAGCAGGCGATCGAGGCGCCGATATCTATGTCGTCGACATCGTAGCTGGTGTCGATCCATAGCCTGAGGTCGCCGCGCTGCTCTGCACGCGAAACATGGCCGATGTCGGTGATGATTCCGGTAAACATGTACGCCGCCTACCGCGTCCGCTCGTAGGTTTCGAGCCTGTCAGAACCGAGGAAGCGCGTTTCCGACAGCCGCCAGCGGTCATGCGCATCGCCGAGCCTCTCAAGACCGAGCCGCCCCGCCCCCGGTGCCGGATCGCCAAGTAGGACCGGCGCCCGGTAGACGAGGAGGCGATCGACGACGTCGGCTCGGAGAAGCGAGCTTGCCAGCCCCGCGCCGCCCTCGACGAGAACGTCATTTGCCGGAAGACCTTGGAGCGCCTCCGGCCCGTTGAGAAGCAACGGCGCGTTCTTCGCCATGTTCGCCGCATCCGGGATCGCGTCGAGTGTCGCGGACATTACGGTGGGGCGAGGACTGCGATCTTCAAGACCCGGCAGACGAACCGTGAGCGAAGGATCGTCAGCGGCAAGGGTCCCGCGTCCGACGAGGATCATGTCGCTTTCGGCGCGCATCAAATGGGCGTGAGCCCGCGCGATATCGCCTGTGATCCACTGGCTCTCACCACTTTCGAGCGCCACCCGGCCGTCGATCGACATGGCGAGTTTCAGTGCGACGCGCGGACGACACGTCATCATCCGGACGAGAAATCCGGCATGCTCTTTACGCGCACGGTCTGCTTCGACACCGACTTCGACCTTAATCCCAGCCTTCCGAAGCCGTTCTATGCCATTGCCTGCTGTCCGTTCGTCGGCATCTTCCAACGCGACCACGACACGCTCGGGCCGCGCCGCAACGAGAAGGTCGGCGCATGCAGGTCCGCGAGCGCTCTCATGCGCGCAAGGTTCGAGCGTGACAAAGACAGTCGCGTCCCGCGCCTGGCCGCCTGCCTCATCGAGAGCGACCGCCTCGGCGTGTGGCCGTCCGCTCGGTTGGGTCCAGCCGCGCCCGACGACGTGACCGTTAGAGACAATGAGGCAACCTACACTAGGATTTGGCGCGGTCCGCCCCCTCCCCCGAGATGCCAAAGCCAGCGCCGCGCGCATCCAGCGGCGGTCGGCGGCGGTCACTCCGCGGCAGACGCTTCTGAGGTGGCGGCGATGGGCGGGGCTTCCTCGGGGTTGGAGTCGATGTCAGACAGCGCCTCTGCGGCCAACTGTTCGACCAGTGCTTCGGTCTCCGCCCGCAGGCGGCGCTCTTCCTCCTGGACCGATTCCGCTTCAAACGCCGTCCGATCACCGGTCCAGCTTTCGAAATAGACGACCTCAGGTTCCGGCTTCCAATAGCCATATTCGTTCTCGATGACGAACAGGCCGCCGAGCATCAGGACGGCTGCTAATGCAAGGCTGCCGCCAATCCACTGAACCGGACGAATTTCGGCGAGGGCGGCGCGAACGGTTTCGAACATCGGCCGAAGATAGGGCCGCGCCGCCGCCGTTGGAAGATGCCGCGTCAGCCTGTCTTCAACTCGAATTTAACACCGATGCGGCGGCTACTCGGGACAGCAACGCCGTCACGCATTGCCGGAACGAAACGCCAGCGCCGTTCGGCTTGACGTAGGGCAGCTTCGTCCAGACGCCGATACCCGCTGGATGTGGCGATGGAAGCCGAAGTCACGCGTCCGTCGGCATCGATCTGGACGTCGACGAGAACAGTGCCCTGCTCTTCCAAGCGACGCGAAGCCGAAGGATAAGGTGGCTGAAACCTCGCCATGAACCGCGGGTCGAGTTTACTGTCGACGAACACGGGATCGCTTGGCGGGATCGGGAAATATGGGTCCGAAACCGGTTCTGCGCGTGGCAAGGATGGCAACTCCGGCATCGGCGGTGTCTTCGGCCTCGTGAACGGTTTTTCGACCATTGACGGAACCAACTCGACCACGGGCGGCTTCACTGCAACTTCGATCGGATCGTTGTTCGTTTCGGGCGGCGGCGCGGGCGGGTCGACCGGCCGGTCATCGTCAATATGCACGACGTCCATTGGCAGAAGTCGATCTATGTCTGGCGCGGGTGTCACACCGAGAAACGTCAGCAAGGCATAGCCGATCCCTGCATGCGTCGCGCCGACGAGCGCAATGGCCGCGGGACTGCGACCGGCAGACGATTGCTGTAGATAAGTCATGATACTCTCCCTCGAATTCCGGCTCCCCACCGGAACCGAAACGGTATCACAACGAACTAGACCTAACAAATTGGGTAGCTAAGCGACGACTTCGTCAAGCCGTGCCAGCACGCGTTCCTGGCCGATCAGGTGCAATAACCCGCCCATGTCAGGCCCGTGATCCGCGCCGGTGACGGCGCGGCGCAGTGGCAGGAAGAGGCCCCGCCCCTTTCGACCGGTTTTCTCTTTCATCACGCCGGTCCAGCGCTTCCAGATCGTCTCGTCCCATTCAAGGGTCGCGAGCTCGGTCCGGGCCTCGCGAAGGAAGGCGATGTCGTCAGGCTCGGCGCGCGGCGTGACCGGCCCCACCACCATCTGCCAGAGCTCGGCAGCGTCGCTCACCCGTTGTGCATTCTGCCGGACGATTGCCCACGCATCCGCGTTCATAGCGGTGGGCAGGCGATCCTTGACGTCGGCAAAGGGCATCTGGTGCACAATTTTCGCGTTGAGGGCGGCAAGATCTTTCGGATCGAACTTTGCCGCTGCCCGGCCGAAATAATCGAAGTCGAAACTCGCGACCAAATCGTCCATCGCACCC
>JBAUIQ010000330.1:0-2172 GCA_049683075.1 Pacificimonas sp. | reverse complement strand
GGTATGTGCTGGTGGAGGCGACGTCGAGCGCGGCGGGGACGGCGCAGCGGGCGGCGCTGGAGCGAACATTGGCGCTGGCACTGGAAGACGATGAAATTGAAGACGCTGCGATTGCCGAGAGCGAGGCGCAGCGGGCGGATTTCTGGCGGCTGCGCGAAACGATCGCGGAGGCCGAGCGGGTCGACGGGCCCGCGCTGAAACATGACATCGCCGTGCCTGTGGCGAAGATGCCGGCGTTCATCGAGCGCGTGGGCGACGCCATCGAAGCGCGCTGGGCCGGGACGTCGATTTTCGCCTTCGGGCATCTGGGCGACGGCAATGTGCACTTCAATGTGAGGAGCGACGACAGCCTGGCGCGCGACCGGCTCCTACTTCTGAAGGATGAGGTCGCGTCGTTCGTTCATGACGAGGTGCGTGCGCAGGGCGGATCGATCAGCGCGGAACACGGCATCGGGACGCAGAAGGCCGGCGAGCTGGCGCGGCTCGGCGATCCGGGAAAGCTCACCGCCATGCGCGCGGTCAAGGTGGCGCTCGACCCGAACGGAATTATGAACCCCGGAAAGCTGTTCGCGACTTAGCTTGTCGGATCGCTCGCCTGCGGCGCTTCGGGATCGGTCAGCACGGGGTCGTCCTCGATGAAGTCGTCCATCGGCTCGAAATCCTCCATCGAGTCGAAGCCGTCGTCGGCGGGTGCGGGTGGGTTGCCGTCGAAAATCTCCGCCGTTCGCGTCTGGATATAGGCCGACTTGATCGTGGCATAGGGATCGAGCGCGTTCTCAAGAAGCGGATCGGCCGTGTCGATCAGGCGGTTGCGAAGCTCGACCGCTTCGAATGCCGCGACGCCGCCCTGTTCGATGGTCGTAAGATCCAGCGTGCGCGACTGGAATCGCCCCCACGGATTCGTCACCTGTCCGACGCCGAACCCAACAGCATCGCGGATCGATGACGGGCCGAAGATCGGAAGCACGAGATAAGGGCCGGACCCGACGCCCCAGACGGCCAGCGTCTGACCGAAATCTTCGGATTGTTTGTCGAGGCCAAGTTCAGCGGCGCGGTCGGTGGTGCCAAGGACGCCATAGGTCGTGTTGACGGCGAACCGATCGACGGCGCGGAAGGCGCGCTTGAACTTCCCTTGCAGGATGGCGTTGATGAAGCTGACCGGCTCGTCGACATTGTCGAGGGCGTTCGAAACGCCGGTGCGTACCGGCTGCGGCACGACCGCGCGGTAGCCTTGGGCCGCAGGTTTCAGGACCGCGCCATCGACGGCATCGTTGAAACTGTAGATCGACCGGTTAAAGCCCTCCCACGGATCGCCTTCGGCGGCGTCATAGGCGGACGGCGTCGTCGCGCAGGCAGTGAGGGCCATCAGGGGCGCGAAGAAGACGAGGCGGGTGCGGCGCATTGGGAGTGTCTCCGGCAGGGAAGGAGCGGTTCGGTGCCCGCCGTTAGGCCTTATAACAAGAAACCGTCATTCCTGCGAAGGCAGGAATCCATCACTATGCCTTCGTACCAAGTGGAGAGGTTCAGAGATGGATCCCAGCCTGCGCTGGGATGACAGATTTGGGCAAGTATGGTGGCACTGCGAAACCACAGCCCGCAATTGACATATAAAGCTTTCTTTATATGTTTCGCCGAATGTCCTCGCTGATCGAAATATTCCGGGCGTTGGCCGACCCGACGCGCCTGCGGATCGCGCGGCTGGCGCGGCGAATGGAGTTGACGGTGGGTGAGCTGGCGCAGGTGCTTGACCAGTCTCAGCCGCGCGTGTCGCGGCACGTGCGCATCCTGGGCGAGGCCGGACTTGTTGAACGCCACAAGGAGGGCAGCTGGGTCTTCGTGCGATTCGCGGGCGAGGATCTCGCCAAACGGGCGGGGGCGCTGCTCGATGCCGCAGATGAGCCGGAAGACGATCTGGCGCGGCTCGCAGAAGTGCGCGCGGAGCGCGTGGCGGCGGCGGAAGGTTATTTCCGTGAGCATGCAGCGGACTGGGACCGGCTGCGCGCGCTGCATGTCGCGGACGAGGAGGTCGAAGCGGCCATCGTCGCGGCGCTCGGCACGCGCCCGCTCGGCAAGCTGATGGATATCGGTACGGGTACCGGGCGGATGCTGGAGCTGCTGGCGCCGCGCGCGACGACCGCGGTCGGGATCGATCGCAGCGCCGACATGCTGCGC
>JBAUIQ010000329.1:0-5186 GCA_049683075.1 Pacificimonas sp. | reverse complement strand
GCTCTGTACCGGTCCGGAGAACTCGAGAAGGTCGGTATAGACGTAGGCGACGATGTAGGCGGGCGCCGCCAGCGGCAGAACGAGGAGCCAGCTGAACATCCGGCGGCCCGGAAAGTCGACCGCGACGGTCAGCCAGGCGGTCCCTGTCCCGATGAGGAAGGCGAGGACGCCCACGCTTGCCATCAAAAGCGCCGTGTTGCCGATGTAGAGTGGGAGCGTGGTCGACACCATGTGCGACCAGGCGTCGGTGCCGCCAAGCGGCAACCAGGCGAGGATGGCGAAAATGGGGAGGGCCGCGAGGAGAGCGACGGGCCAGATGCCGAGAGCTGCCAGCTTGCCGCGCCAGCTTGCCTCCGCCCGCCACCTCCGCCTAAGCCCGCCATCCACATCCGGAACCGAGAGAGACGCGTGCGACTCGAATTTCAGCGGATCGGCCATCGCTATGGCCATACACGCGCGCTGGCCGACATCAACCTCGTCGCGGAGGCGGGCGAAATCACCTGCCTGCTGGGCGCATCCGGTTGCGGGAAGACGACGCTTCTCAATCTCGCCGCCGGTCTTCTGCCGGTGCAGGAGGGGCGCATTTTGCTTGGTGAAGAGGTGCTGGCGATGGCGGACCGGAATCCGCCACCGGAACGACGTCCGGTCGGGCTCGTCTTCCAACAAGGCGCGCTTTTCCCGCATCTGACGGTCGCGGAAAATATCAGGTTCGGCGTCGAGAAAGGGTTCGACGTCGACGGCTGGCTGTCGCAGGTCGAGCTCGCCGATCTTGGCGGACGCTACCCGCGTGAGCTGTCGGGTGGTCAGCAGCAGCGCGTTGCCCTCGCGCGGGCCATGGCGCCGGAGCCTGCGGTCCTGTTGATGGACGAGCCCTTTGCGAGCGTCGACGTGGTTCGCCGCCGAAGCCTGAGGCGCGACTGTCGGCAGTTGCTGCATGCGCGCGCGGCCACGACGATTCTAGTCACGCACGATCCCGATGAGGCGATGGATGTCGGGGATCGTATCGCGGTCATGGAAGATGGCAGGATCGTGCAGTTCGGAACGCCTGCCACGCTCTTCGACGAGCCCGCGACGGTCGCGGTCGGCATGATGTTCGGCGATGCCCAGATCGTTCCGGCGAAGCGGATGGGCGACATCCTGTCGACCGCTTACGGCCCATGGCCACTGTCGTGCGTTGCCGGCGAGGTCCTGCAAGCCGACGAACTCGACCTTCTCGTGCGGTACGACGCCTGCGATCTCGATCCCAAGGGCGGCACGCTCGGCGTCCAGGACATTCGCCGGATCGGGCCGCGCCAACGCATCGTCATAAGCGCGCCCGGCGGCCCGCCCTTTACCCTTGAGCGTGGGCCGGAGCCGTTTTCACGAGATGGCACGACGGTCGGCATCGTGCCGCGCGACGGGTCGGTCCACGCATTTGCGCGGTGACGATGTCCGGGGTTGATGCGCAAGCGTTTGTTGATAATGCTTCGCAACAAACGCCCGAAGGATGACCGAATGACCAGAACCCTCCTGCTTCTGTCTGCGACAGCGATGCTGGCCGCCTGCGCCGATACCGATGGCGCGCCAGAGAGCGATGCCGCCGTGGAGGACGCCGGCGAGGTGAATATTTATTCTTCGCGCCATTACGACACGGACCTCGCGCTTTACGATGACTTCACTGCGGAGACCGGAATCGCCGTCAACCGCATCGAGGCGGGTGCAGATGCCCTGATCGAGCGGATCGCGAACGAGGGCGAGTTCAGTCCGGCCGATCTCCTCATCACGGTCGATGCGGGGCGTCTCTGGCGTGCCGAGGAGGCGGGCCTTTTGTCGCCCGTGTCCTCGGAAGTCCTTATGGAACGCGTGCCGGAGAATCTGCGGCATCCGGATGGCCTTTGGTTCGGCCTGTCGAAGCGCGCCCGCGTCATCATCAACAACGAAGACGACGGCGTGCCGACACCGCTAGCAACGTACGAAGACCTGGCCGACCCCGCTCATCGCGGCGAGATCTGCATGCGCTCGTCGTCGAACATCTACAATGTGTCCCTCCTTGCCTCGATCATCGCCAACGAGGGCGCGGAAGCGGCGGAGGAGTGGGCCGAAGGCGTCGTCGCCAATTTCGCTCGCGCACCGCAGGGCAACGACACCAGCAACATCGGAGCGGTGGCCAGTGGCGAATGCGGAATTTCAGTCGTGAACACTTATTATCTCGCCCGTATGGCGAGCAGCGACGACGAGAGTGATCGCGCTGAGGCCGAGGCCGTCGGCGTCATCTTCCCGAACCAGGACGGCAGCGGCACGCACGTGAATATTAGCGGCGCGGGGGTCGTCGCGAACGCGCCCAATCGCGACAATGCCATCCGCTTCCTCGAATATCTGACCGAGCCCTCCGCGCAGCGCTATTTCGCCAACGGCAACAATGAATATCCCGTGGTCGCGAGCGTCGAGGCGTCCTCGGCAGTCGAGGCGTTGGGTGAGTTTCAGGAGGACGACCTGAACGCAGGCGAGCTGGGCCGCTATTCGGCGGAGGCCGTCCGCATCTTCGACCGGGTCGGCTGGCCCTGAGGCCGCTAGATCAGGGACGCGCCCACATCCGCATCAAGTTGGCGATGCTTTTGTCGAGCGTCACGAGTTCCGCCGACTGGCGCGAGTGAGATTGGCGGAGCGTGGCGCGGAGGTTTTCGAGGTCGAAGAGCAGCGCTCGCTGGGCCGCGTCCGCGATCAGGCTTTCGATCCAGCCAACGCAGACGAGGCGCTCGCCGCGCGTGACCTGCGTGACCTCGTGGACGCTGCCCGACGGATAGAGCACGAGTTCGCCCGCCCTACCCTTCAAGCGGCGCGCATCGCCAGCGTCATGGATGACAAGCTCGCCGCCATCGTAACTGTCCGCGGCGGACAGGAAGAGCGTGTAGGACAGGTCCGTCCGCAGGCGCTCGTCGCCGACGCGCATCAGCGCATTGTCGACATGCGGGCCATAGTGACCGCCGTCCCGCGTTCGGCTGATCATTGGCGGCGAAAAGCGTCGCGGACGCGCCGCGGCGTCGAGGACCACGTTATCCTTCAAATGTGTGAGGATATCGGCGGAAAGCGCCTTCCCGGTGCCGGTCGATATGACCGCCTGTTCGTTCGCCTTCACCGACCTTGCCGTCACGCCCGCCGTCGCCTTGCCATCCCGCCATTCGAGCTTGCCCAGCTTTCGCTGGATAGCGGCGAGCGCGTCGTTTTCGTCGATCAGGGAGATGGAGAGGATCATCGCCGCTACTTGATAACGAGTTGCAACAAGATGGGAACGCTATATTCTGGAAAAGTATCAAATCAAATCGGGGACATCTGACCGATGCAAAGCAAGTTGAAAACATGGACCGGCCTCGGCCTCGCGACGGCGCTTGCCGGGACGACACTCGCCGCGTGCGATGGAAGTGCCGATCCTGTGGCCGAGAATGAAATCGCTGCGACGTCCGGAGAGATGGGCGAAGCTGGCGAAGGCGAAGGCGGTGCTGGCGAAGCCGGAGAAGGTGGCGAGGCCGGGCACGACATGGAGTCGCTGCCCCTGCCCCAGCGGCTTGCCTTCATGTCCGGTCATGTCGAAGCCGGGCTGGCACTCTACCGGGCTGGCGCGCCCGAAGCGGCGGCCCCGCACCTCCTCCATCCGGTGTCCGAAACCCATCAGGCGGAGCGCGCCGGACTCGCGGACCTTGGCTTCGAAGCGTCGCTGTTCGAAGAGGTTTCCGCCGCGCTCGATGCGGGTCGCCCGGCAGCCGAGATCGAACCGCAGCTGGCAGCCGCGGAAGCCAATCTGCGTGACGTTCGGCAGCGTGCCGGGGGCGATCCGGCCGAGATCATCGATTATCTGATGGACGTCGTGGTCGAGGAATATACCATCGCGATCACTGATGGGGCTGTGAGCGATCCCGGCGAATATCAGGACGCCTGGGGCTTCGTCGTAGTGGCCGAAGGGCGCGCGCGCGATTTGCCCGAACCGAATGCCGCCCGCGTTGCGGAAATACTGACGACGCTTAAGGCTTTGTGGCCGGAGGACGCGCCGATCCCTCCGGCGGATCCAGCGCCGACAGGCCAGATATCTGCCTTGGCTTCGCAGGTGAAGCTGGCGCTGCCATAGCGCAACGGCTGGAGGAAACGGGTGCTACTGGGTCGTTGGCTCTCCGCTCACGTCAACATCCCGCAGTCTTGTGGAGCGTTCACCCGAGGCGCTTTGTCATTCCTGCCCCCGCCTCCCGCGAGGCTAAACTTCGCCAGGAATCTATCACTATGCCTTCGCAGCAAGTGGAGAGGTTCAGAGATGGATCCCAGCCTACGCTGGGATGACGGTCTTTTTTAAGTTTAGAAACGTCCCACAGCCCGACGGCACTGCGACATTTTTGCCATAGCCGTTCCAAAATTCTTCACTGGAGGAAAGAGCCCGCTTGACGACATACATATGTAACGTTGTACCATTGCGTTATGTCTATTCCTCCGAAGATCGCCCGCACGGCTCTGCTGCTTGCCGCCGTCGCCCCCGCCCATCTTCTCGCGCAGGTCGGCAGCGCGCCTGCAGATGACTTCCACAATTCACCGGAAAGCGAGATCATCACGATAACGGCGATCGGGGTCGACGAACTCGATATCCTCTCCGGGTCGTCCATTATTCAGGGGATCGACCTGCAGCGTAGCATGAGCGGGCAGATCGGCGATGTGCTTGCCGCCCTGCCCGGCGTCTCGGCGACCAGTTTCTCCCCCGGCGCGTCTCGCCCCGTGCTTCGCGGTTTCCAAGGGGAGCGCGTTCGGGTGCTCGTTGATGGGATAGGTTCGCTCGACGCGTCCGCACCCTCCGCCGACCACGCTGTCGCCGCTGAGCCGTTGCTCGCCGAACGTATCGAGATCCTGCGCGGTCCCGCCGTTCTTCTTTACGGTAGCCAGGCGATCGGCGGCGCCGTCAACATCATCGACAAACGAATCCCGCGCGACATTCCCGACGAGGCCTTTCACCTCGACCTCGCCCCCGGCGGCGGCAGCGCGGCGAACCTTTACGAGGGCGGCGCCTCGCTCGATATCCCGCTCGGGCGCAAGGCGGTCGTTCATTTCGACGGCAGCTATCGCAACACGGATGACCTGTCCGTCGGCGGCTTCACCGTCGCACCGCTCCTGCGGGCCGATCTGATCGCCGACGCGCAAAGCATTGCCGCAACGGAGCCAGAAGAGGCCGAAGA
>JBAUIQ010000328.1:0-1826 GCA_049683075.1 Pacificimonas sp. | reverse complement strand
AAGACACCGATCATCAGGAGGACCATCGCGCCCGTCGCGAGGACGAGCTCCGGCGCGGCGATGGAAAGGGATTCCGAGAGGGGCTGCATGACGGGGATCATTGGGAGACCTCCAGCGCGCGCGGCGTGGGCCGGGTAGCCATCTCCACTACCCGCTGTTGCGGCGCGTCGGCGGCCTGCAGGCGGGCGACGATCCGGGCGACGGGCTCGCGCACGGGATCGATAAAGACGTTCGGCGCGACACCCATCCAGAGGGTGGCGATGGCGACGGGGACGAGGGTGGCATATTCGCGAAGGGTCAGATCCTTCATGCCGGCGACCTTCTCGTTCGTGATCACGCCGAAAACGACGCGGCGGTAGAGGTAGAGCATATAGGCCGCGCCGAGGATGATACCGGTGCAGATGACGAACACCGCCCAGGTCGATGCCTGATAGGCGCCCAGCATGACGAGGAATTCACCGACGAAGCCGCTGGTGCCCGGCAGGCCGATCGATGCCATGGTGAAGAGCAGAAACAGAATGGCGTAGCGGGGCATGACGCCCGCGACGCCGCCATATTCCGAGATCTCCCGCGTATGGAGACGGTCGTAGACGACGCCGACGCAGAGGAAGAGCGCGCCCGAGACGAGGCCGTGCGACAGCATGACGACGATCGAGCCTTCGATCGCCTGCGCGTTGAAGCCGAACAGGCCGACCGTGACGAAGGCCATATGCGCGACGGAGGAGTAGGCGATCAGCTTCTTCATGTCGTTCTGCACGAGAGCGACGAGGCTGGTGTAGACGACGGCGACCATCGACAGGCCCCAGACGAGCCAAACGAGGTCGACGCTGGCATCCGGAAACATCGGCAGTGAGAAGCGGATGAAGCCGTAGCCTCCCATTTTCAGAAGGACGCCCGCAAGAATAACCGAGCCCGCCGTCGGCGCCTGGACGTGCGCATCGGGCAGCCAGGTGTGAACCGGCCACATCGGCATCTTCACCGCGAAGCTGGCGAAGAAGGCGAGCCACAGCCAGGTCTGCGCCGTTTCCGAGAAGTCGAACGCCATCAAAGTTGGGATGTCGGTCGTTCCGGCGACGTTCACCATATACATCATGGCGAGCAGCATCAGGACTGAGCCGAGGAGCGTGTAGAGAAAGAATTTGTAGCTGGCGTAAATCCGCTCCGCCCCGCCCCAGATGCCGATGATCAGGTACATCGGAATGAGGCCGCCCTCGAACATCAGATAGAAGAGGAAGATATCGGTCGCCGCGAAGACGCCGATCATTAGCGCCTCCATCAGAAGAAAGGCCGCCATATATTCCGGGACACGGGTTTTGACGCTCTCCCAGCTGGCAAGGATGCAGATCGGCATCAGGAAGACCGACAGCATGATAAGGACGAGACTGATCCCGTCGATGCCGAGATTCCAGCCGAAATAAGGCGCGAAGAGCGGCAGGCGCTCGACATATTGGAAGCCGCCTTGGGCCTGGTCGAAGCCGAGCCAAAGAACGATGCCGAGGACGAAAAGTACCAATGTCGTGCCGAGCGAGATCCAACGCGCGAGGTTTGCCTTCGCAGCATCTGTGCCCGGAAGCACGACGAGAAGAATGCTTGCCGCGAGCGGCAGGAGAATCATCAGGGAGAGCATGGGGCTACTCGCCTCCCATGGCGCGCGGAAGGAGCCAGGCCGCGGCGGCGGCAAGGCCGATCAGCATGACGAGCGCATAGCTGTAGAGATAACCGGACTGGAGGCGGCGGGCGACGCCAGAGCCCCGCGCGACAAGTCCGGAAACGCCCTTCGGTCCAAAGCGGTCGATCGTGCCCTGATCGCCGCGTCGCCCGAAGAG
>JBAUIQ010000327.1:0-3239 GCA_049683075.1 Pacificimonas sp. | reverse complement strand
AGCTGCAACCGGGCGACAAGATGGCCGGACGCCATGGTAACAAGGGTGTGATTTCGCGCATCCTGCCGGTGGAGGACATGCCATTCCTTGAAGACGGCACCCATGCCGACATCGTTCTGAACCCGCTGGGCGTGCCCTCGCGCATGAACGTCGGGCAGATTTTCGAGACGCATCTCGGCTGGGCCGCGCGTGGTCTGGGTGTTCAGATCAAGGCGATGCTCGAGGACATTCACGCCAAGAACAACGGCAAGCCGTCCGATGACCTGAAGGCCAAGCTGAAGTCGATCTACAACGGCCAGTATGATGGCGAGATCGCCGGGCTGACCGACGACGAGTTCATGGAGATGGCGACGAACCTCTCGCGCGGTGTGCCGATGGGAACGCCCGTCTTCGACGGCGCGCGCGAGCCCGATGTCGCCGACATGCTGGAGGAGGCGGGGCTCGACCGCTCCGGCCAGGTCGACCTTTACGACGGGCGGACCGGCGAGAAGTTCGACCGCAAGGTCACCGTCGGCTACATCTACATGCTGAAACTGCACCACCTGGTGGACGACAAGATCCACGCCCGGTCCATCGGGCCGTACTCGCTCGTCACCCAGCAGCCGCTGGGCGGTAAGGCGCAGTTCGGCGGCCAGCGCTTCGGCGAGATGGAGGTCTGGGCGCTGCAGGCCTATGGCGCGGCCTACACGCTGCAGGAAATGCTGACCGTGAAGTCGGACGACGTCCAGGGCCGTACCAAGGTCTATGAGGCGATCGTCAAGGGCGACGACACGTTCGAGGCCGGCATCCCCGAGAGCTTCAACGTCCTTCTGAAGGAAATCCGTTCGCTCGGTTTGAACATCGAACTGAAGAACGAGAATGACGACGAAGAGGGCGAGGATGGACCCGGAGGTCCGGAACAGCTCGCGCAGGCGGCGGAGTGATGCGGAAATCAGCAATATTGCTTTGCGTATCTCTCGTTTTCCTAGCTTCCAATGCTAGCGCCGAGGGTGTCGCTAAGTACGACGAAGCGAAGCGTTGTGTTTCCGCTGGTTTAGTTAACGTCATTCTTTTTGAGGTAAACAAAGCCAGCAAAAACCCTTCTGCAAACCCGCAGCTTTTTGCTGGCGGTGTGCCAGAAGGGTGGCCAGCCGAAATAGTAAAGCACTACCTTAAAGTCATGGGCGCGGAAGGTGCGCGAGTCGGTAACACGACTGAAGCTACGTTAGCCGATTTTGATGAACTTCGGGCGAATTTAGGGCGTGAGCTTCGGGCAATGAACGATGATGAATTAGCTGCCAGGTGGCTTGAAGATATGGAAGCTGGGTTGGAATGTCGCGAAGCTATTTAGATTTTTGCATTGATGTATCCAGTTTTGCTTCGCGAATTTACGTGATTTGGTCTTGCAAAGAGACAGAAGGACAAGCGGCATGAACAACGAACTGATGAACTTCTACAACCCGGCGGCGAAGCCGGAGACGTTCGACCAGATCAAGATCGGCGTGGCGTCGCCGGAGAGAATCCGCTCCTGGTCGTTCGGCGAGATCAAGAAGCCGGAGACGATCAACTACCGGACGTTCAAGCCGGAACGCGACGGCCTGTTCTGCGCGCGCATCTTCGGTCCGATTAAAGATTATGAGTGCCTGTGCGGCAAATATAAACGCATGAAGTATAAGGGTATCGTCTGCGAGAAGTGCGGTGTTGAGGTGACCGTCTCGAAGGTGCGCCGCGACCGCATGGGGCATATCGAGCTGGCCGCGCCGGTTGCGCATATCTGGTTTTTGAAATCGCTGCCCTCGCGCATCGGCATGCTGCTCGACATCCAGCTGAAGCAGCTGGAGAAGGTGCTGTATTTCGAGAGCTTCATCGTTGTCGAGCCGGGCCTGACGCCGCTGGAGAAGTTCCAGCTTTTGACCGAGGACGAGCTTCTCGACGCGCAGGACGAATATGGCGAGGACGGCTTCACCGCCGGCATTGGCGCAGAGGCGATCCGCGAGCTTCTGGAAACGATGGATCTTCAGGCCGAGCACGACGCGCTGGCCGAAGAGCTGGCCATCACCAAGTCCGAGCTGAAGCCCAAGAAGATCATCAAGCGCATGAAGGTGATCGAAAGCTTTCAGCAGTCGGGCAACCGGCCGGAATGGATGATCCTTTCGGTCGTGCCGGTCATTCCGCCCGACCTGCGTCCGCTGGTGCCGCTGGATGGGGGCCGCTTCGCGACGTCTGATTTGAACGATCTTTATCGCCGCGTCATCAACCGGAACAACCGCCTGAAGCGCCTGATCGAGCTGCGCGCGCCGGATATCATCGTCCGCAACGAAAAGCGCATGCTGCAGGAATCCGTCGATGCGCTGTTCGACAATGGCCGTCGCGGCCGCACGATCACGGGTGCCAACAAGCGTCCGCTGAAGTCTCTCAGCGACATGCTGAAGGGTAAGCAGGGCCGCTTCCGCCAGAACCTCCTTGGCAAGCGCGTGGATTATTCGGGCCGCTCCGTCATCGTGACTGGGCCGGAACTGAAGCTGCACCAGTGCGGCCTGCCGAAGAAGATGGCATTGGAGCTGTTCAAGCCGTTCATCTACGCCCGCCTCGACGCCAAGGGTCTTTCCATGACCCTCAAACAGGCGAAGAAGTGGGTCGAGAAGGAGCGCAAGGAAGTCTGGGACATTCTTGAGGAAGTGATCCGCGAGCATCCCGTCATGCTGAACCGCGCACCGACGCTTCACCGTCTCGGCATCCAGGCATTCGAGCCCGTCCTGATCGAGGGCAAGGCGATCCAGCTGCACCCGCTCGTCTGCTCGGCCTTCAACGCCGATTTCGACGGTGACCAGATGGCCGTCCATGTGCCGCTGAGCCTGGAGGCGCAGCTGGAAGCGCGCGTCCTGATGATGTCGACGAACAACATCCTATCGCCCGCCAACGGCAAGCCGATTATTGTCCCGTCGCAGGACATGATCCTGGGGCTCTACTACCTCACCATGGATCGCCAGGGCGAGCCGGGCGAGGGCATGGTGCTGGGCGGCGCGATCGAGGTGCAGCATGCGCTCGACAATGGGCATGTCACGCTGCATTCGAAGATCACGACCCGCGTTCCGCAGACGGACGAAGAGGGCAAAGAGTATATGATGCGCGTCGAGACGACGCCGGGTCGTATGCTTCTCGGTGAGAAGCTGCCCAAGTCGGTGAAGGTGCCTTACGAGCTGGTCAACCGCCTGCTGACGAAGAAGGAAATCGCCGACGTCATCGACGTGGTTTACCGC
>JBAUIQ010000326.1:0-1515 GCA_049683075.1 Pacificimonas sp. | reverse complement strand
ACATAGAGTTTCGCATTCCGACTGACTTCCCCCACCGCAATGCCAGGAGCTGGCACCGGAGGCGGTGCCGGAGGCGGTGGCGGACCGCCGGCCCGACGATTGCCTGTCACTGTAATGACATCCGAAGTCGTTACGGCCATCGGCCCACTGTCCGAAACTCGAAGAATACGGTCGATCCGAAGGCCAAAACCGCGCGCATAGAGTTCAGCCTCGGTAATCGCGTTGCGGATCGCATCGCGCCTCGCAGCCTGCAGTACGTCGGCGTCGTCATCGATTGTGAATCTTGGTCCATTCACGTTGTTCGCGCCCGCATCGAACAACGCCTGCAGAAGATCGGGCGCCTTCGAAAGATCGCGGACACGGACCGATAGCCCATTCGTGGCGACGTACCCAAGAATACGCGGCGCCGAAGTGCGCGCACCGCCCTCGCCACGTTCGAATTCGGGACGGACCGATACGTTCCGCGTCTGGACGTCTCGACCAGGAATTCCTGCTTCGCGAATGACCTGGCGGATGCGCTCGGCAGCGACGCTATTTGCGTCAATTGCCGCCTTCGCCGTTTCGCCGGTCGTCGTAATGCCCGCGCCGAAGGTGGCGAGATCGGGGGCCGCCCGGGCCATACCCGTGGCCTCAATCTGGAGTAGCGTGCCGTCAAGATTGCCGGGCACGCCCTGAGCCACAGCTGGATTCGCAATGGAAAGAGCCGTCGCCAAAGCGAATGCGCAAACTACCAACCGCATGATTTACCTCGATTCTGATCTTTGAGCCACGTCTGCAGCGGCGCGAAGTAGGCCACCAGGGCATCGCCGTTCATTTCCCGCGAGCCCGTGAAGGTTTCGAGGGCGTCGGGCCAAGGGCGGCTGGCGCCCAATTCGAGCATGGCATTGAGGCGCTGGCCGACCTCCTCGTTGTCATAGATGGAGCAGCGGTGGAGGGGGCCGGTCCAGCCTGCCTGCTCGCATGCCGCCTGATGGAACTGGAACTGGAGGAGCCGCGCCATGAAGTAGCGGGTATAGGGAGTATTGCCGGGGACGTGGTATTTCGCACCGGGATCGAAGGCGTCGGCGGGTCGCTCGACTGGCGGGACGATGCCCTGATATTCGCGGCGAAGATCGGTCCAGCTCTGCGTGTAGTCTTCGGGTGCCGTGTTGCCGGAAAAGACCTGCCAGCGCCATTTGTCCATCATCAGGCCGAAGGGCAGGAAGGCGATCTTGTCCATCGCCTGCCGCAAAAGAAGGCCGATGTCCTTGTCGGCAGCGGGGACGTTTGCCTGTTCGAGAAGGTCGATTTGGACGAGATAGTCCGGCGTGACCGAAAGCGCGATCATGTCGCCGATGGCTTCGTGGAATCCGTCATTGGCACTGCCCTTGTAAAGGAACGGCTGGTCCTTGTACGCGCGCTGGTAATAATTGTGGCCGAGCTCGTGATGCACGGTGACGAAGTCGTCGGCGTTCACCTTCGTGCACATCTTGATGCGGATGTCTTCCTCATTGTCGAGGTCCCAAGCCGAGGCGT
>JBAUIQ010000325.1:0-8782 GCA_049683075.1 Pacificimonas sp. | reverse complement strand
CGCATTGATGCGCTGGATCCAGAGGGCGCGGAAGTTGCGCTTACGGACCTTGCGGTCGCGGTAGGCGTACTGACCCGCCTTGTCGACGGCGGCGATGGCCGTCCGGATCGTGTTCTTGCGGCGGCCGGAAAAGCCCTTCGCCTGCTTCAGGACCTTCTTGTGACGGGCGTGCGACGTGACGCCCCGTTTGATGCGTGCCATAAAATTTCTCCGCTAAAGCTTCCGATAAGGAAGCATGGGTCGCCGCCGCGCGGCCAACCCGATCACCTTACAACCCGTAGGGCGCCCATTTTTTGATGGCGGCCTGATCGCACTTCGCCAGCACCTTGGTGCCACGATTCGTGCGGATGTATTTGGCGTTATGCGAGCTGAGGCGGTGGCGCTTGCCAACGACCCCGTGCTTCACCTTGCCGTTAGCGGTGATCTTGAAGCGTTTCTTGACGCCGCTCTTCGTCTTCATCTTGGGCATTTCAGAGTCTCCTAAAACGAGAAAAGACCGCCCCGGCAGCCCACACTGGCCGGGCGATCATCGTTGCGAGGTGATATAGCGTGAATTGCAATAATCGCAAGCCAGATGGTGCCCAGATGGAATTCCTTCCTACAGGCCGGACAGCCGTCCCACGACCTCATCAAACTCCCGCATAGTATCGTCGAGAATCTGCGCGACCGGTTTCACCGAATCGATCCGGCCCGCGACCTGGCCTGTCAGCGCGATCCCGGCTTCGAGGTTGCCACCGAAATAGACGTCCTGCGTGCCCGCGAATTCGCCGAAGATGTTGTCCGAGCCCTCCTCGGCCAGCTTCGTCGTGCGGTCGGTGCGCAGCGCCCGGAGGGCGGGGCCGGGGCCTTTGCGGTTCAGGAAGACGGTGTCTGTCGAGTCCGCCTTCACGATGGCGTCCTTCCAGTTCTGGTGCACGGGGCTTTCTTCGGAGGACAGGATGCGCGTACCCATCAGGACGCCTTCGGCCCCCAAGGCGAACGCCGCCGCCATCGACGCGCCGTCGACGATGCCGCCCGCTGCGACGACGGGGACGTCATGGCCCGCGGCTTTGAGCGCGGTCACAACCTGCGGGATGAGGACCATGGAGGAGACGTCTTTGGCGTTCTTGAAGCCGCCGCCCTCACCGCCCTCGACAATCAAGCCGTCGACGCCTGCCTCGACCGCCTTCATCGCGCCGGAAAGGCTCGGAACGACGTGGAAGACGGTGAGCCCGGCCTCCTTCAGCGTCGCGGTGTACATCTCCGGATTGCCAGCGCTGGTCGTCACGAAGCGGACGCCCTGATCGATGATGAACTGGACGATGTCGGGATCGCGGACGAAGGCCTGCGCGACGTTCACACCGAAAGGCTTGTCGGTCAGATCGCGCATCTTGACGATCTCCTCGCGGATCGCGTCGAGCTCGCCCGATGAGGTTTCGATTATCCCCATGCCGCCCGCGTTCGAAAAGGCGGAGGAGAGTTGCGACCGCGCGATCCAGCCCATGGCCGCCTGCACGATTGGCTTTTCGATGCCGAGCATATCGGTGATGCGGGTTTTCATGAGTGTTTCTCCATTACTTAAGTGTTCACCCCGAAACGCCTCTTCCAGCGGCCTAGAAAAACTCCGAGGCGAGGCCCTCCCGGAGGCAATGTTAATTTGATGCCGTTCAGTTCCTCGTAGGACGGGAGTACGGTCGGTGAAAACCACGCTCTGCTTGTTTCTGGATTGATGGCGAGTAGATTTCGGTCGAACAGGCGATGGAGGTCTGTTCTCAACACTAGGCCGTTTGCAGGTTCATCCGAACCGTCGTTCTGGACCTCGCTAATATGAACAGCATCCAACGCATCTGCAGCGGCGCAGTCTGAGATCGGGCATGTTGAGCCGAAGATTTTCAATAGCCGAGCCCGGAACCTCGCTTGGCCGGGTCGATGTAGGATTTCGACCGCCTTCCTCTGCCGCTCTAGCCAACGTTGTTCAGCTTTTGTGGAAATATGGAGTACGTGGAAGCCGAAATCTTCTAACGTCCGCGCGGCATTCTTTGCGTGAAAATTTGCCGTTTCCACAGAAGGAAGTTTTTCGCGAAGCGCTAGCGCAACGATCGCCTTTAGGGGAAACCTTCTGCCTTTATAGTCGACGAAGTACGACCGGCTGCGACCCTGGGTCCCAATCAATTCGTAGAGCGCCCCTGACGTCGGTAGACTTACGGCAGTTTCGAGTGCGTCTTCAACATTTTGCGCGGACAGATTGGCAAGAATGCCATCAAGATATTTCTTCCGTTCCATAACCGACCCTACGCCAGGATTTCCAGAACGTCTTCCAGCCGCGCCGGGTCGCCCAACGCGATGACGTGGCCTTCGGAATCGGCGGTCAGCGGGTCGCCGTGCCAGTCGCACATCATGCCGCCTGCGCCTTCGACGATCGGAACGAGCGCGGCATAGTCGTGCAGTTTCAGCCCCGTTTCGACGACGAGGTCGATATGGCCGGAGGCGAGCAGGCCGTAATTGTAGCAATCGCCGCCATAGACCATGCGGCTGTGCGCGACCTGTCCGGCGAGCGCCATGAATTTGCGGCCATCCTCGTTGCCGAAATAATTCGGGCTGGAGGTGGCGAGGGTGGCGGATCTGAGGTCGCGGCAACGGCGGGTGGTGGCGGGGCGGTCCTCGTCCCGGCCGCCGTTCCGAATGAAGCGCGTTGGCTGGCCAACGCGGCTGAGCCAGCGTTCGCCGTTCACTGGCTGGTCAATGACGCCGAGCACCGGGAAGCCGCCGCGCGTTTGCGCGATCAAAGTGCCGAAGATCGGACGTCCCGCCATGAAGCTGACCGTGCCGTCGATGGGATCGAGCACCCAGACGCGGTCCGCATCAGGGCGCACCGCGCCATATTCCTCACCGATGATGCCGTCGTCCGGGAAGGCCGCTTCGATGCGCTCGCGCATGGCGGCTTCGGCCTCGCGGTCGGCCTGCGTCACGGGGGAATCGTCGCCCTTCGCCTCGCTGTCGAAGTCCGCGCGGAAAAAGCTGCGGATCACCTTGCCCGCTATGTCCGCAAGTTCTCCTGCAAAGGCGAGATCGGCGTTGGCGGTCATGCGAAGCCCAGTTCGGTCAGGATAGCAGTACGGTGTTCATCGAGCGCGGGTGCCCTTTCACGAATGGCGGGGTCTTCGAAGCCGCTGATTTTCACCGGGTTCCCGGCGGCGGTCAGCGGTGTGCCGTCCTCGAACGCGGTTTCGATGGCCATGTTGCGCGCCTTTACCTGCGGATGTGCGAGCGCCTCGGCCACATTTTGCAGCGGGCCGCATGGCACCCCCGCGGCGTCCAGCTTCGCCAGCCAATCGGCGGCGGGGGCCGTTTCGAGTTGCGCCTCCAGCACCGTCCCCAGTGTTTCGGCGTTGTCGGTACGGAGCGCGTTGGTCCGGAAGCGCGGATTGTCCGGCAACTTGTCGAGACCGACGGCAACGCAAAGATTTCTGAACAGCGCGTCGTTCCCCGCGGCAATGACGATGTGCGCATCCTGACAGCGAAAGGCGGCGAAGGGCGTGATCGAGGGATGGCGCGCACCGAGCGGGCCGGGCGCTTCGCCCGACACCGCATAGCGCGCGATGGCGTTTTCGAGGATGGCGATCTGTCCGTCGAGCATGGCGACATCGACGAAGCGGCCCTCGCCTGTCGCTGCCCGGTCGTGGACTGCAGAGAGGATGCCGATGACGGTGAACAGACCCGCGGTAATGTCGCCGATGCTGGTCCCGACACGGGTCGGCGGGCCACCGGGATGGCCGGTGACCGACATGATCCCGCCCATCGCCTGTACGACCATGTCGTAGGCGGCCTTCTTGGAATCCGGTCCCGTATGACCAAAGCCGCTGGCGGCGGCGTAGATCAGTTTCGGCCAGCGCGCATGAAGCGCGTCCCAGCCATAGCCCAGCTTTTCCATCGTGCCGGGCCGGTAATTTTCGATGAGAACGTCGGCGCGGTCCAGCAGCGCCTCGAACACCTCTCGATCCCCGTCCGCCTTCAGGTCGAGCGCAATCGACTGCTTGCCGCGATTGATCGACGTGAAATAGGCGCTTTTGCCGTCCTTGAACGGCCCGATCGCGCGGGCATCGTCGCCGATGTCCGGCCGCTCGACCTTGATGACCCGCGCCCCGAGATCGGAGAGCACCATGGTACAGTAGGGTCCGGCGAGAACGCGCGACAGGTCGACGATGACGAGATCGGAAAGCGGGCCTTTGGGTTGCAGCGTCATGCGGGAACGTCCTACCCCCGCCATTCGTCATTGCCAGACAATTAGGGCCAGACAATATGGCAGATGAACCACGGGTTCAGCACGCCGACAGGGCGTTTGTGGGAACAGACCGTCCAAGATGATGAAAGTCCACCTTATGCGCCTCTCGCAGTTGAAGCTTGCCATTCTCGCCCTTCTGGGCGCTGCCATCGCCTCTCCCGCCGCCGCGGCGCTGCCGGAGCTGACGCGGCATCTGGAGGCGACGGACACGATGACGGCGACCTTCACGCAAACGGCGGCGAGCGGCGCGCAAACCAAGGGCAAGCTCTATCTGGAACGCCCCGGCAAAATCCGGTTCCAATATGAAAGGGGCGTGCCGCTGCTGGTCGTTGCGGACGGAAAGAGCCTCAGCGTCGTCGATTATGAGGTGCGGCAGGTCCAGCGCTATCCAATTAACAAGACACCGCTCAGCGTGCTCCTTGATCCCGAGGCCGACCTTGCAGAATTCGCAAGGGTAAAGTCCTCCTCGCGCGACGCGCTGACCATCGAGGCGCGCGACCGGAAGAACCCGGAATATGGCATCATCACGCTTTATTTCGATCGCGACGGCGCCGCGCCGGGCGACCTGTCGCTGGCCGGATGGAATGTCGTCGATGCGCAGGGAAACACGACGCGCGTCGCGCTGTCGGACATCAAGTTCAACGTGAAGGTGCCGAAGAACGCCTTCCGCTTCAACGATCCTCGCCGCCCGGACCGCCGCCGCTAGGGGGCTTTACACTTCTCCTTTGCCGCGCTGGCGCTAGACGGCGGCGATGCTGTTTGAGACGGCCCTCCTCATCCTGTCCGCGCTTGGCACCGCCGTGTTCGCGATTTCGGGCGCAATGCTCGGCCTGCGAAAGGGAATGGACATTGTCGGCGTCGCTTTCGTCGCCACCGTGACGGGCATTGGCGGCGGTACGGTACGGGACGTTCTTCTCGGCGCGTTGCCCGTTGCCTGGGTGCAGCAGCCGACGGACATCGCCATCTGCATCGGCGCGGCCGTCATTGCGAGCGCGCTGAACAAGCAGCTTCTCGGCCAGCGGATGGAATGGCTGCTCTACGCCGACGCCGCGGGCCTCGCGCTGTTCGCCGTCCTCGGCGCAGCGAAGGCCGACGCGGCGGGCGCGCATCTTCTCGTCGCAATCCTCTTCGGCGCCATGAGCGCGAGTTTCGGTGGCATCATTCGCGACATCATCTGCGGCGAACGGCCGATCCTGTTCGCAAAGGAAATCTATGTCAGCGCGGCACTCCTTGGCGCGGCCGTCTATCTCGTCGTGCCGGAGGCGCTCGGTTTTGGTCCGCGCGTCTGCGCGGGTGTCGGCGCGGCTCTCATCCTACGGCTCCTGTCGCTCAGATACGCCTGGACCCTGCCTTTCCCGCGCTATCGCCCGCCGGAGAAGGGGCGCTAGATTACGCGGAGAGCACCTGCCGCCTCAACTTCGCCATGCCGCCGATCCAGCGGCCATAATCCGAGACCTTCGCCTGCATGTAACCGCGCACCTGCTCATGCGGCAGGATCAAGAATTCGCCGCGTTCCAGCGCATCGAGGGTCACCGTCGCGACCTCCTCTGGCGTCATGATGCCGTCAACGGCGGCGGAGCCCTTGTCGGCGTCCTTGTTGCCCTGGCGGAAGAGCGGTGTCTCCACCGCCTGCGGGCACAGCATCGAGACGCCGACGCCGTGATCGCGCACGGAATAAGCAAGATTCTCGGCGAACCCGATCGCCGCATGTTTCGACACCGAATAAGGCGCGGAGCCGATCTGGCTGAGGAGGCCCGCCGCGCTGATCGTGTTCAAGAACCAGCCGGACTGCCGCGCCTTGAAGTGCGGCAGACACGCCTTCGCCGCAACGATATGGGCATAGCAGTTGATGCGCATGGACCTGTCGAAGTCGTCTAGGGTCGCCGAGGCCGGATCGTCCGGCTCCGGATCGCGCGATCCGATTCCCGCATTCGCGGCGTAGAGGTCGACGGGACCGATCTCGGCTTCGACTTTGGCGACCATGTCGGCGACGGCATGCTCATCTGCCACGTCGATGGCGAAGGTCAGCCCGCCAATCTCCTCGCGGGCCGCCGCCAGCTTGCCCGCGTCGAGGTCCGCCAGCGCGACATGCTTGGCGCCTCGCGCCTTCAGTTCGTGGGCGAGCGCGAGTCCGATGCCGGACGCACCGCCCGTGACGATGGCGACGGCGCCCGCTGGCGAGAAAACTGGCTGTGCCATCCTAATGGCTCAACGCGGGGCCATACGGATGGCGCCGTCGATGCGAACGTCCTCGCCGTTGAAGTAGCTGTTGCGGCACATCTCGACGGCCAGCGACGCATATTCGTAGGGATTGCCGAGGCGCTTGGGGAACGGCACGGAGGCGGCGAGCGCATCTTTCACGGGCTGCGGCGCGCCCTGCATCAGGGGCGTATCGAAGATGCCCGGTAGGATTGTGTTCACGCGAATGCCCTCGGACATCAGGTCGCGCGCGATGGGAAGCGTCATGCCGACGACGCCGCCCTTCGACGCCGAATAGGCGGCCTGGCCCATCTGGCCGTCTTCGGCAGCGACGGAGGCGGTGTTGACGATGGCGCCACGCTCGTTGTGATCGCCAATGGGATCGAGCGTCAGCATACCTGCCGCGGACTTTGCGATGCAGCGGAATGTGCCGATCAGGTTGATCTGGATAAGCATGTCGAAGGCGTCGATCGGGAAATGCTTGATCGAGCCGTCGGACTTCGAGCGGCTGGCCGTTTTGAAGGCATTGCCGGTGCCCGCGCAGTTGATGAGGATGCGCTCCTGCCCGTTGGCCGCGCGTGCCGTCTCAAAACCCTTTTCGACGCTTTCGTCGGACGTCACGTTGACGTTGCAAAAGGTGAAGCCATGGTCGGCCTCAGCGGCCTTCCCCTTCTCCTCATTCATGTCGAAAACGGCGATTTTTACACCTTGTTCGGCGAGCAGCTTTGCCGTTGCCAGGCCAAGGCCAGATGCGCCGCCGGTTACCACCGCCGAAAGTCCGTCGAGTTTCATGTCTGTCGTCTCCTGTGAAAATTAGAAAAGCTCCGCTCGTCCCTATCATGCGGACGCGGCGATGCGCCCCCGCGATTGACTAGGTGGTGCGCCTAAGTCGTCGGCGGCGCGCTCGCGACACCCTCGACCTTTGCCAGCTGGGCCTCGCGATAGGCGAGGTAGATGGCACTCGCCAGAATGACGCCGCCGCCGATGAGGACGAAGGGGTTGAGCGCGTCGCCGAAGATGCCGACGCCAATGGCGATGATGAAGCCGAAGCGGACGAAATCATAGGGCATGATCGCGCTGGCCTCGGCGAGGCTGAACGCCTTCACCATCGCGCTTTGCCCGGCAAGCGTCGTAACGCCGATACCGACCAGCCACAGCCATTCGATGCCGACGGGATCGGTCCAGACATGGACGGACGCACCGAGCGCCGGGAGAATGGGGAGGACGAAGCTCCAGGCGACGACGGTCATGGGCCTGTCAAAACCAACGAGCTTCTTAATCGCGATCGTGGTGAAGGCCATCGCGACGGCGGCGAGGACGGCAACCCATATGCCCGTTGAGAAGGGCTGCGACCAAGGCTGCAGGACGATCAGGACGCCCCCGAACCCGACGGCGAGGGCCACGATCCGACGCACACGCAGCCGCTCCCTCAGGAAGACCGCCGCGCCGATGGTCGCGAAGACGGGGGCCGCAAACGTGATCGCCTGCACGGTGGCAATGGGTGCGTTCGCGAGCGCGTAAAAGGTCGCGAACATGGCGATGATGCCCGATGTCGCACGCACCACATGGCCGCCGAACTTGTCCATCGGCATGACGACCCGCCCCGTCGCGACCAGCGGTGCTAGAAGGAGCGCGCCGATCAGGCAGCGCCAGAACACGACCTCGAACGGATGGATCGTCTCACCGGCGAGCTTGATGAAGGTCCAGGCGACGCTGAACAAGAGCGACGAGCAGATAATCCAGAAGGGTCCGGCGAGCGCCGGGCTGAGCTCCGGGAGAAGGGACGACCGACGGCGCATGACCCGCTTCCTTGCGGAAACGGACCATGTCTGGCCAGCCTTGGCGACCGGGTCAGAAGACCATCGCCTTCAGGGCCATCGCATAGACGCCGAAGCTGGCGAGAAGCGCTGGTAAAAGGAGTACCTGCCACGCGGCTTCCCGAACGGGGAGCGAGCCGTCGGGAATGGCGATTCGGGCGCCTTGTTGATATTCGTCCGCCTCGCGGCCGATTGGCGACAGAAGCCCGCCGCCGAAATAGCCAGCCGCGCAAATGACGCAGATCGCAAAGACGATCCCCATGGGTGCGGCACCCATGGCGGGAAGGCTGAGCGCGACCAGCATGGCGCACATCAGGCCGGAAAAGACCACCAGCATTGCCTTGGGCAAGGTTGTCGGCGGCTTGTTGTGGCCGATGGCGGGCGGCAGGTCGCGGACGCGGGTTTCCGGTGCGGCATCGCTGCGCTGCTTCATCAGGGTGTCGAAATCGTGGAGAACGTCCTGGCTCATCGTCTTGCCTCCTTGGCCTTCCTCGAACCGCCCCTC
>JBAUIQ010000324.1:0-4770 GCA_049683075.1 Pacificimonas sp. | reverse complement strand
TGAGAGCCTCGAAGAACAACACTTCTGAAATATCGAATTCCCATAGGCCGGAATTTGTAAATATTTACGTTCAAGTCTCTTCGTGTGAGCAGTCAACAGGCGTGGCGACTTGTCTGATACGGAATGGGAGTTCATCGGGCCGCTGCTATCTCCTGAGCCAGGTCATGGGTTCGGCCCGCGGGCGGTGATCGGCGCCTGCAATGGAATGCTGCATGTGCTGCGGACCGGTTGCCGCTCGCGCGACACGCACGAACGATACGTCAGGTGGTATTCGGTCTATGTCCGGTTCGGCATTTAGCTGAACAGGCCATCTGGGGTGAGTTCCGCTAAGTCTATAAAATAATTGGTGGATGCACTAGGGCTCGAACCTAGGACCCGCTGATTAAGAGTCAGCTGCTCTACCAACTGAGCGATGCATCCACCCGAGCCCCGCATGTGGGGCTACCTTGGCGCGCGGTCAAGCGCGGAAGAGCGGGCTGATAACGATGGTAGGGCTGCCTGTCAAAAGCTCGCTGTCAGAACGTGCCGGGCCCGCCGGTCAGGCGCTCCCGGTCCTTCTGAATATGAATCGAGACGAGGATCCCAAGTAGCACCATCGCGGTCAGCATCGCCGACCCACCATAGCTCATCAGCGGCAGCGGAATACCGACGACCGGCGCGAAGCCCATGACCATGGCGAGGTTGATGAAGATGTAGAAGAACAGCGTGACGGTGAGGCCCATCGCCGCCAATCGCGCAAAGTGCGCCTTCGCGGTCAACGCCGTCCACGCACCCCAGCTGAGAATGACGCCATAGCAGGCGAGGACGAAGAAGCCGCCGAACAGGCCCCATTCTTCCGCCATCGTCGCGAAGATGAAATCGGTCTGCTGCTCGGGAAGATATTGTAGCTGGCTTTGCGAACCGGACAGGAAGCCTTTGCCACTGACGCCGCCCGAACCAATGGCGATCTTTGACTGGGTGATGTGATAACCCGCGCCGAGGGGATCGGCCTCCGGATCGAGGAAGATGAGGACGCGGCGTTGTTGATATTCCTTAAGAAGGAATTGCACGGCGAGCGGAATGCCGATGACGGCAGAGACGCCAGCCGTGATGAACATCCATAGGCGCGCGCCCGCCAAGAAGATAACGGTAACACCGCCGAGGATGATGGTGAGCGCCGTGCCGAGGTCAGGCTGCAACATGACAAGCGCGGCGGGCAGGGCGATCAGAACACCGGGCAGGACCAAGGTCGCCATGTCCTGCGTCTTCACACGCGGCAGCCGGTGATAATATCTTGCCAGTGCCACGACGACGGCAATCTTCATCAGTTCGGACGGCTGTAGGTTCATGAACCCGAGGTTCAGCCAGCGCTGCGAGCCGCCGCCGAGCTGACCGACCGCTTCGACAGCTATCAACAGAGCGAGGCAGGCCGCGTAAGCGGGGTAAGCCCATTTTAGCCAGAACCCTACATCGAACTGGCTGATCACCAGCAGCATCGCAAACAAAACGCCGAACCGAATGGCGTGGTTCGTCATCCACGGCGTGGGTGACCCTCCGGCGGCGCTGTAGAGCACCAACATGCTGAAGATACCGAGTCCAACGACGGCGGCGAGCGCCAGCCAGGGTAGGCGGCTAAGCCGGTCGGGAAGTGCCAGCGCTGCCATTGGCGTCTCCCGTCTGTGTCGGCGGCGTACTGGGTGTCCCCGTCGTCGCGGCAGCTGCAGCGGCTTCGCGCGCCAAGCGCTCCTCCTCGAGCGCGCTGTAGTTCCACTGGTCTTCCAGCCGTTCCAGCGATGCCATTGCCTGGTCCTTGTCGTAGATGAACGTCATCACGTCTTTCGCCACCGGCGCGGCGGCCTTCGAGCCGCCGCCGCCATGTTCGATCGTGACGCTGATTGCATAGCGCGGGTTTTCCACCGGCGCGAAGGCGACGAAAAGGCCGTGATCGCGGAACTTCCAAGGAATGAAGCTGCCACGGTTCTTGGCAAGTGAGCGGACCTGCGCCGTGCCAGTCTTTCCGCCCATCCGCACGTCGTCGAGCCGCAGCCGAGATCGTCCGGCCGTGCCGCGTGGTCCGTTCACGCAAAGGTCCATGCCATGGCGGACGGCGGCGAGATGCTCGGGATCGATATCGAGCGCGCCATAGTCTTCGCCGCCGCCCGCGAGCAGCGTCGGCATAACCCGCCGCCCCGATGCAATGCGAGCGGTCATAACGGCGAGCTGTAGCGGAGACAGGGCGTTGTAGCCCTGGCCGATTGCGCTGTTCAACGTTTCTCCGACCAGCCAGTTCTGATCGTAGCGGCGTTGTTTCCACGCGGGATCCGGTAGAACGCCAGCCTTCTGGTTCGGCAGCTGAAGTGTGTCATATTCGACGCCAAGGCCGAGCTTCGTGCCCATATCGTGGATCGCATCGATCCCCGTTTGGCGACCGAAAGTGTAGTAATAGACATTACAGCTCTGGTAGAGCGACGTGTCGAGATCGACGGAGCCATGACCGCCACGCCGCCAGCAGGCGAAGCGGTGACGACCGAGATAATAAGCGCCGCGGCACACCACCCGCTCTTCCGGCGATACACCATTTGCCAGCGCGGCGAGCGCCGTTACCGGTTTGAAAGTTGAACCCGGCGGATAGAGGCCCTGGATCGATTTATTGAGTAGCGGGTTCATCTCGTCGGACGTAAGAGCGTTCCATTCCTTGTGGCTGATGCCGTCGGAGAAGGAATTGGGGTCGAAGCTTGGCATCGACACCATGGTGATGATCTCACCCGTGACAGTATCGATGATGACGACGGAGCCGGATTCCGGTCCGATCCGGCGGGCTGCATAGTTCTGCAGGTCGCGGTCGATGGAGAGGCGGATATTGTCGCCCGGCACGTCGGGCTGTGTATCGAGGTCGCGAATGACGCGACCGCGGGCGTTCACCTCGGAACGACGCGCTCCACGTGTACCACGCAAACTCTCGTCGAGCGTTCGTTCAACGCCGTCCTTGCCGACCTTGAAGGCCGGATGGAGGAAGAGGGGGTCGGCGTCAGCCTCGAGATATTGTTCGCGCGTCGGTGCGGCAACATATCCCATCAGATGTCCGACCGCGGACCCATCTGGGTAATAGCGTTGAAACCCGCGGACTGGCTGCACCCCATCAAGCTCCGGCAGGCGCACGTTGATGGCGCTGTAGGCGTCCCAATCGACGTCGCTGGCGATCTCGACAGGCAGGTAAGACGGCTGCTCCTCCACGTTCTTCTCGATGCGAGCAACATCTTGCGGTGTCAGTTCCAGGATCTCGGTGAGCCGAGCGAGCGTCGCCGGGATGTCCTCTATCTGCTCCGGAATCATCTCCAGCCTGTAATGCGGCTGGTTCGTTGCAAGCGGCTGTCCGTTTCGATCGACGAGCCAGCCACGCCGGGGGGCAATCAATTGGACGGACACGCGGTTATTCTCGGCGAGGTCGGCGTATCGCTCGCCCTCGAAGACGGAAAGGTAGACCATGCGTCCACCGATAAGGACGCCAGCGGCTGCCTGGACGCCGCCGATGAACAGCGCGCGCCGCGTGAACGTCTGTTGGCGTTCGGCGTCGCTTCTCATCGGCGCCTGCTATCGACGAACCGTCTTTGCGTACGAACGAACAGCACCGCCACCAGCGGGAAAACCGCCAGCGTCGCAAGCCCTTGCGTCAAGAAGGGTAGGGCTGGGATATTGGGACCGGCGAACAGGCAGAGGCTCCATAATATGCTTTGGTAGGCGAAGATGAAGGGCACCGCGAGCGCCCAGTCCGCCAGCCAGTGTACGCGCGGGCCGCGTTCATCTACCCATATGATAGCGATCATGAACAAAGGCAGAAGCACCGCATTTGCTCCTAGCGGCAGACCGAAGATGAGGTCGGCCAGCGCCCCAAGGGGGACGGCCGTCCACGCGGGAAGCTGCGTAGGACGGTAAAGTGCGTAAAGAAAGACAAGTGCCAGCGCGAAATTAGGCCACAGCGCGATCGGTGTGAAGATCGGAGCTGCAGTGACGATCATGCCTAGAATAACGACGAGCGGGGCGACCATCGCTCGCGATGCGCGAATCCAGCCCGCTTCTTGTCGGCCGTAATCGAGGCTGCGCCATTGCTGCGGCTGATCGACGGGCTCGGTCCGGCCAAAGGGAATCCTCATGGCTCCGGGACTTCCGCGGCTGGCAGGCTTGGGTCGATTGGTTCAGGCACGACGGGAACGTCCGCGGCTGCCTCCAGCTCTTTTGGGTCGGGAATTTCGGTCACTGGTGCGACGAAGGGTGCCTCGACAAGGACATGTGTCGTCATGCCCGGCGTGGCGGCGGGCTCGGCGCGGGTTTCCGCTTCCTCGGCGTTGACGATGATCCCGACGGGAATTCCGGGAGCAAACAGCCCGCCGTCGCCCGAGGTGACAATGCGGTCGCCTGGTTCGACGTCATTGTTCGTCGGTCCAGTCAGGTCCACGTCGATCAAGGGTCCATTGGTGCCGATGGCGAGCGCGGGAAGGCCGGTCCGGACTACCCGAACGGGGACGCGGCTTTCCGGGTCACTTACCAAAAGGACACGCGAAGCGCGGCTCCCGACCTCCAATGTGCGACCGATCAGTCCGTCCTTGCTACGGACGGGCTGTCCGGGTTCGATACCATCCGACCGGCCCCCGGAGATAACGGCTTGCGATGACCCGACACCGCCCGTACCACCCGCAACGGCAAAGCTGCCGATGATGGCGCGTTCAGGTTCCCGTACAGCGAGAAGACGCTTTAACTCTCGGTTCTCACGCAGCGCTTCCTCATAGCGATTTC
>JBAUIQ010000323.1:0-3122 GCA_049683075.1 Pacificimonas sp. | reverse complement strand
TGGCGAGAGCGGCGGCCGTCCGCAAGATATTCACCTTTTGTTCGGTACGAAGTTTCATTGTGCGTCTCCTTCGAGAAATGCCTTCAGCTGGTCGGCGGGGCGGTAGCCAGTCACGACGCGGCCATCGGCGGCGATAACGACGGGCGTCCCGGAGAAGCGGCTCGCCTTTGCGAACGCCTCATTTTCATCGAGTCCGGACGTGTCGCAGGCTTTGGGAGCGGGCGGCAGTGTCCCGCCCGCATAGGCCGACTTCAAAGCCTTGGCGGGGTCACTGGTGCAAAGGACCGCCTCGGCGGTGTTCCGGCTCGATGCGCCGAAAATCGAGATCGGTCGTTCCTCTACCCGCGCGCCGATGGCTTCGAGCTCGCCTTTCAGGCGCTCGCAATAGCCACAGGCGAAGTCCGACAGGACAATGGCTTTGAGGCCCCGCTTCGGACCCCAGTGGATCGCGCCTTTGCCGGACAAGCCAGACAGATCGACTGTCGCTGCTGGCTGCTCGGTTTCGGCCGTTATGTTGCCGCTCGTGGTTTCGGTACTGCCGGTGCCGGGACTGGCAGCATTGCCCGCAACGAGCATGCCGGGATTAAGGGCGAGGAGGCGGGCGGCGGTGAGATCCTGGCGGGTTTCCATGTCGTAGACGCGGCCGACGACGAGGTAGCGCCCGCCCTGGTCCGTGTAGAACAGATTGGACCCGGCGGTGATCTCGCAGAGACCGGGGACCAGCGCGCAGTCGACATCGTCGATCTTGGTCTTCGGTAGCCGGAGCGAGATCGCTTCGCGTAGGTCGCGAATATTCACGCGCGGTTCCGATGCGAAGGCCGCGCTGCCGTTTGCGAGGTTTCCGGCACCGATACCGATAGCGACACCGCTCGTGAGAATGACCCCGCCGAGAGCTGCTTTGCCGAGCCGCCTTGCCCGCCGGGCCCGAAGCTCGATATTTCTCTGTTTCCATCCAAATGGCATCAGTTTTTCCTCACATAGACGCCGTCGAGAAAGACGATGTCGACATCGATCCCGGTGGGCATTTCGATAACGGGTTGATATTGCTCGGCGCGTTCGATGAGGTAGGAGCTGACCGTATCGGCGGCTTCGCCGACGCCCTGTCCAAGCCCGCCCTTCAGGATATCCGCGGTCGACAGACCCTCGTCATCGCCGCCGCCGAGCAGGCCGCCGCCCGCGAACACATTGTCGGCATTGGCCCTGAACCCGCGCCCGAACCCGCCAATGACCCCGGCAAGGAGCGCCTGGCTGACGAGCGAGCCTTCACGGCTGATGACCCGGCCCCTGACGCCGGTTTTGCCGCCGAAGCTCAGAAAGCCCTTCACTTCGGACACCGCGACGCGGCCGCCCGGCTGATCGCAGGTCATCTTGGCGAGTTTGACGTAGACTTTCTCCGAAGAGAGATCGCCGCGCGCCGCGCCATTGACGAGGCACCCTTCGAGCCGCGTCGTCAGCAGCCGTCCGCCGCTCACGACCGAGCGCGCCGGGCCGGTTATGCGCAGAACGACTGGCAGCGGATCGGACTGGCTCGAGACGCTGGCGCTGGCATCGACGCCGACGATCACGCGAGCGGGGGCATAACTGTTCGGCGGCAGATAGTCCGGGCTGTCCGACACGACCAGCGGCGGCGTTGCCGGAGCAATGGCGGAAATGATGTTCGTAGCCGCATCCGCATCGACAAAGCTGAATACCATGACTTCTGGCGTCGGCGGCGCGTCCAGCATAGGCTCCATGGGGTCGGACGATGTGACTGGGAACTGACTTCCTTCGCGCCCGCCCCGGCTTGGGGCCGGAGCCGGGGGTGGAGCACTTGCCGCGGCATTCAGCTGCTCCCGGAGGACGGCGTTCTCCTGCTGATAGGCATCGATGACGCGCTGACCGTCGGCCATGGTCTCTTCGTTCTCGGCGCGCAGCCGGGCGAGTTCTTCCCTGGTTTCTTCATCGGGAACCCTGGCGGCTTTTTCGATACGCTCGAGTTCGGAGTCCTGGCGGCCCATGCGGTTTTCGAACCGGGCGACGAATTCGCGTTGCGACAGCTCGCGGTTGACGAGCCCGCCGGTCTCGATGGTCTTTGGCGCATCCGGATCGACGCCGTCCGCGCCGTCCTCACCGCCCATGATCCACCAACTCCCCGCGCCGAGGATGACGGCCGCGCCCGCGCCAAGCAGCAGACGCTGGCGCTTGGCGATGGTGGCGTTCAGCTGCTGCAGGCGATCGCCGGAGCCTTGCGGCTCTTGCTCATGGTTTTCTTGCATGTTCAGTTCCCATTCCGCAGGACGAGCCAGGCCGATGTCGCCGCGCCAGCGGCAAGCTCATTCGTGCCGATGCTCACCGCGAGCGTGCCCGGAAGACCGAGATCGTTATCCTGGATGATGAGTGACGCGGTGCCGCGATTTTCGAGGCGGAGGATTTTACCGAGCAGCGCCTGCCCGCGATATTCCGATATCTGCCGGACAACGAGATCGCCCGCCCGGATGGGCGCGCCGCCCTGATGACGGATCCGGTAGCCATCGATCAGCTGGTCCGCTGCCATCGCCTCGATCAGGCGAATAGCACTGTCTTCGATGGGTGTTTCCTGTTCCCAGGTCGCCGCATCGGGCTCGGCGAGCGCCGGGTTCGATACGAACACCTGCTGCGGCTCACCGGGCGCGACGCCGCAGACGAACTTGTAGACATAGCCCTGCTTGGACGTGGCGAAGAAGTTGATGCTGCGCGGCGCATAGCCCTGCGGCACCGAAATATAGATATCGCCGCGGATCGGCTCGTTGGTGACCGTGAAATCGCTGTAAGGATAGCCGGTCGAGATTTTGGACACGCTGGCGAACGCGTCGCCAATGAGGCTGATGCGGGTGAGCTCGCTCGAAGACGCCGTGCAGTCCACCCGCGCATTGTCGGCGGCGACCAGATGCTGGTCGGCGAACGCCGGACTGGCGAGCGCCAGCAGACCGGCGCCGATGAAACCGAAGCCAAGAGATTTGAGACCGGCGTCGACAATGCGATTGCCCGCGGCGGCAACGCCGAGCGCTCCGCCAATGATGCATGTGAGCGGCAAGTTCATGGATCAGCCCTCCTTTGAGATCATGGAAAGACCGATGAGCGACAGGCTGAGGCCTGTATTGTCC
>JBAUIQ010000322.1:0-1645 GCA_049683075.1 Pacificimonas sp. | reverse complement strand
GACGGACACGGCGCAACACGGAGCGATAATCGGAGCCTCCGAGACGAGTGCGGCAAAGATCTTTCGGCAGATCGACGAAGCGCTCGCCGATGGCCCCTATCTCTTGGGTCAGGAGTTCTCGGCAGCCGATATAATGCTCGGCTTCACCATATGGTCGGCGTCGATCAGTGGTATTCTAGATTTTGCGCGATTTCCAAGAACGGCAGCGTACCTGAAGCTACTGAAAGCGCGACCCGGATTTGCGAACGCTTTGGCCGCAAGTAAAAAGGTTGCCGAAGACCTTCGCGTATCGGCTGATGACTGAAGTCTTCTGGTCGGAGTTACTAGGTTGCTACCTTCGGCCCTGCTCTTCCCATCAGGTAGCGGTCGCCGTCGGGCACATCGACCCAGTCATGGCGGGTAACTTCCCAGACGCTGCGATCGGGGACGGGCAGGGGGGTGTCGCCGAACAGGCCATAGGCGATGGCGAGACCGTCGGGGTGCAGCTCAGTCAACCAATAGACGGTCGTGCCGCACTCCGGGCAGAAGTAGTTCTGCAGGTCGGCCCCGCTTTCGCCTTTGCGGACGAAGGTTCTCGTATCGCCGGACAATTCGACTTGGTCGCGGCGGAAATAGGCACCGACGCCAAAGGGCGCGCCGCCGCGTTTCTGGCAGGCCCGGCAGTGACAGATGACGGTGGCATAGGGTTCGCCCGCAACCTTCGCGGAAAGTTGCCCGCAGGCGCAGCTGGCATGGCGTCTCACTGGCCGAGTTCCTTCCAATGCTGCTGAGCCAGTTCGACATATCCCGCCGCCCCGGCCCGGTTTTTCGCGATCTGCTCCGGCGTCATCTTGGAAAAGAACTTCGCCGGTCGCCCCGCCCAAAGCTCGCCGGACGGAATGCGCTTCCCTGGCGTCAGCATCGCCCCTGCGGCCAGCATGGCGTCGGTTTCGATGACGCAGGCGTCCATGACGATGGCCCCCAATCCTACGAAGCTGTGATCCTCCAGCGTACAACCATGAATCATTGCCATATGCCCGACCAGACAGTCCGTACCGATGAACGTCCCATGCGTCTTCCGTGTCACATGCACCACGCTGCCGTCCTGGATGTTGGAGCGCGCGCCGACGACGATCGTTTGCACATCGGCCCGAAGAACGCAGTTGTACCAGACGCTCGCCCCTTCGTGCAGTTCGACATTGCCGACGATCTGCGCGCCCGGCGCGACGAAGGCATCGTCGGCGAGACGCGGCGTCGTGCCGTTGAAGCTGTGAATTGGCATTGGTCAGGCTCCCGCCGGCCGATCGATGACATAGGTGACGTGCGCCTTCAGCGGGCTTCCGTCGGGGACGTTTCGATGGTCGAAATCGCTGGTCGGATCGCGCCGCATGCCAAGTCGCTCCATAACAGCCTGGGACCGGCGATTGTTCACAGAGGTAATCGACGCAATCCGATCGGCATCAAGGTTCGCCCACCCCCACACCAGCCACGCTCTGGCTGCCTCCGTCGCGTAGCCATACCCCCATGCCGCCCGGTTCATCCGCCATCCGATCTCCGGCAGACCCTCGTTCGGGAATCCATCGTCGATCGTGCAGAGACCATTGAAGCCGAGAAACGCGCCATCGGCCTTGCGGATGACCGGCGTGTAGCTCGTGCCCTTCCGCGC
>JBAUIQ010000321.1:0-11266 GCA_049683075.1 Pacificimonas sp. | reverse complement strand
GATCTCTCTCGTGCGAAATCATGCCCACGACGGCCTCCTGATCATAGCGCCAGTCGGCGATGCGAATGCCGACATCCTCTCGCAGGCGCGAACGACGACCGTCGGCGGCGATAAGAAGCGGTGCCGTGACGGCATCGCCGTCCGCCAGCGCGACAGACGCCCGATATTCGTCGCGTTCGATCTCGCCGAGCGTAACCGGCGCGTGGATGTCGATCAGCGGCTCGGCATGACCGGCCTCGATGAGCGCCGTGCGCAGGTGGCGGTTCTCGACCATATGCCCCAGCGGATCGCCATCGAATTCGCGTCCATCGAAATGGAGGTGGCGCGGTTCCAGACCTTCAGTGACGCGGATTTCATTGATCGGGCAGGCGACGTCCGCGAGGCGATCGGCCAGACCGAGCACCTGAAACATGCGCCATGACGCACTCGCGATGGCCGTCGCGCGGCCATCGAATTCCGCGGTCGCCGTGTCTTCCAGCGTCGCACTGTCGAGAACCGTCGAGCGGATGCCGAACTTGGCGAGCGCGAGCGCCGTCGTCATGCCGACAAGTCCTCCGCCGACGATGATCGTGTCGGGCTTCCTGTCGGGCTTGCTATCGGACTGATGCAGGGACTGTGCGGTATCGGTCATGGCCGCCTCATAACGTGTCTACCTGTTGCCGAAAGGGCGCAGCTTGCCGCGGCGCTCGATGTGCCCGATTTTTAGGCGACGACCTTTCAGCGCTTAAGGTTCGGACAAACTCAGATCAGCTTTCGAATGCCAGATCGACCTAAGCCTCTGTAAAATAGTCGCCCGGTTGGATTGGCACGGCGCTTGAAGGGTGACGGCCAGGATGGCGGGGGTTCCGCTTTCTTGCTCGCTCGGACACTGCTCCTCCCCGGAGGTCCGTTGGAACTATCGGGTCGGTCGCCATATGCGACCGGCCCCTTTTTTTGCGCGCGACTTGGCGAATGCGCGGTGCCGCGCCTAACATGCTCATCATGGCGACGGCACGACCCCGCGCGAAAGCGACATCACAAGGCGGCATGGCGCTGCTTCCCGACCCGGTCATGAAGGCGGGAGCGGCCACGTTTCGGCGGGCGGTGGGCGCATTGATCCTGCTGGCGGCGCTGATGCTGACAGTCGCCTTCATAACCTATGGCGGCGCCGATCCGTCGCTGAACCGGGCGACGTCGACCGCGCCTGTCAATTGGATGGGCGCGCCGGGGGCAGTCTTTTCCGATCTGTTCCTGCAGCTCTTCGGATTTGGCAGCCTGTTTGCGCTCCCCTTCATCGGCGTCACGGGCGCTCGCCTCATGCGTGGACGATCGCGCCCAAATCTCGGTCGTCGCAGCCTGATGACGCTGACGGCGGTACTTGCGGCAGGGTTCGGGTTCGGCATGCTGGCGCTTTCCGGCCTACCTGCCGGGCCTGGCGGCCTGATCGGGCAGATCGGCGCGCTCTTCGCAACATGGGCCGAAGGTTTCGTTCCGGACGAGATGAGCGCCGTCGCGATCGGTTATGTGCTGGCGAGTATCGCCCTCTTGAAGGCCATCGTGTTCGCGTATCTAGGACTCGCCGTGCCGAAAGGAGCGATCGCGTCGCTCTTCGCGCGTGAGCTTGCAGAAGACGCCGTGCCGAAACCCAAGCGCGCGCGGCGGCAACCGACGGAAACCCAAGATGAGGCTGCAGCGCCGCAGGTGGCGCCGGACGCGCCTGCGTCGCCCAAACGCGCCGTGAAGCCGAAGCGAAAGGTCGCGAAACCTTCCGGACGCTCGGAACGAGAGCGACAGCGCGGCCTCAGTCTCGGCGATAAGGCCGACCTGCCGCCATTGTCGCTTCTCGCGCCGCCGCCACCGGCCAAGGGTGAGAAGGTCGATGAGGCAGCATTGGAACAGAATGCGCGTCTCTTGGAGGGTGTCCTCGACGACTTTGGCGTGAAGGGCGAGATCGTCGAAGTTCGCCCTGGGCCGGTCGTGACCATGTACGAGCTGGAACCCGCGCCGGGAACGAAATCAAGCCGCGTCATCGGCCTTGCCGACGACATCGCCCGGTCGATGTCCGCCGTCTCCGCGCGTGTCGCCGTGGTGCCTGGGCGCAATGTCATCGGAATCGAGCTTCCCAATCGCACGCGCGAAATGGTCGTCCTGTCCGAGCTATTGGAAGACAAGGCCTTCGAGAGTGCGAAGGGCGCGCTCCCGATCGTTCTCGGCAAGGACATTGGCGGGGAGCCGTCGGTCACCGATCTTGCCCCCATGCCGCATCTCCTGATCGCGGGCACGACCGGCTCGGGAAAGTCGGTCGGGCTGAATGCCATGATCCTGTCGCTTCTTTACCGCAGGACGCCGGACGAGTGCCGGATGATCATGATCGATCCGAAGATGCTGGAGCTGTCGGTATATGACGGCATTCCGCACCTCCTTTCACCCGTCGTCACCGAGCCCCAGAAAGCGGTCCGCGCACTAAAATGGGCGGTCGAGCAGATGGAGGAACGCTATCGCATGATGGCGAACGTCTCCGTCCGTTCGCTGTCGGCGTTCAACGACAAGGTCACCGAGGCCAAGGCCGCAGGGAAACCCTTCGAGCGGCGCGTCCATACGGGCTACGACCCCGACACCGGCTCCCCTCTCTACGAGACCGAAGCGCTCGAATATGAGCCATTGCCTCTCGTCGTCGTGATCGTCGACGAGCTGGCCGACCTGATGATGACGGCGGGCAAAGAGGTCGAGTTCCTGATCCAACGGCTTGCGCAAAAGGCGAGAGCGGCGGGCATCCACCTCATCATGGCGACGCAGCGCCCATCGGTCGACGTCATCACCGGCGTCATCAAGGCGAACCTCCCGACGCGGATCAGCTTCTCCGTCACCTCGAAGATCGACAGCCGCACCATCCTTGGCGAGCAGGGGGCCGAGCAGCTTCTTGGGAAGGGCGACATGCTGTTCATGCCGGGCGGCAAGCAACTGACGCGTGTGCATGGTCCCTTCGTATCGGATGAGGAAGTGGAGCGCGTCGCCGACCATTGGCGCGAACAGGGCAGCCCGGATTACGTTGAGGCGGTCACCGAAGAGCCGGATCCGGAGATGGACCAGTTCGGCCTGCCGATCGACGAGGACGATCCCGAAGCCGACCTTTTCCGCCGTGCGGTTGAGGCGGTTGCGTCATCGCAAAAGGCGTCGACCAGCCATGTGCAGCGCCAGCTTCGCATCGGCTACAACAATGCGGCGCGCCTGATCGACAAGATGGAAGAGCAAGGCCTTATCAGTGCGGCTGACCATGTCGGACGCCGCGAGGTCCTGATCGATCAGAGCGGCAACAGAATTTGAGGCTATTTCGCCGGGAACCAGCTGGTGTCGATCTTATAGTGCCGATCGTCGAAGCTGCAGAGCCGCTCCATGGCAGGCTTGTCCAGCAGGGTCAGATGACTGCCCTCCATCCGGATCATTCCCTCTTCGCCCATTTGTTTCAACGTGCGATTGACGTGAATGCCGGTCAGCCCAACCGTATCGCCGATCAATTCCTGGCTCATTTCGAGCTTCATCGTGGGTCCGAAATCGCTATGCGTGATCCGGTGCCGAGCGAATATTTGTAGGAAGAGATGCGCCAGGCGGCCGACCGCATCCATGCGGGCGATGGCGCGAAGGCGGTCGTCTTGCGCAACCTGCTCAAGCGCCTCGATGCTGTAGAGAAGTGCCGTCAGACGTGGTGAGTTTGTAAAGACCGTCGTTAGTCCATTCTTGGCAAATGGGCATAGCGTCCCCGACGACGCGGCAGCGATGTCATAAGTCGCTTTTTCACAGACCACTTCATGCGTGCCGATCAAGTCGCCTGCAAAGAACAGGCGGTGCACCTGACGTTTGCCCGACGGCAGCATGGTGTAGCCGTAAAACCAGCCCGACTTTACGACGAACAGGTTTTCGATGGGGTCATTCTCTCGGCGAACGATATCGCGCTTCTTATAATCCTGCTGCTGCGCTTCGAAATGCGCGAGGAGAGCGGCGTCCGTCTCATGCAGGTCGATGAAGTGGCCGAGTTTCGCGACCAAGCAGCTGTTTGTCTTGACCGACATTAAAATCTCCTGCCCGACCGACGTACCCAAAAACCTGTATCATTCGCAAGCTTGTACGTGACCTGACCCGCCTTTTCTCATCACTTACCGGGAATTACGGCAAAGTCGGAACGGCTCCGAACCATTAACGACGTTCCGAAGGCACTGGTTAGGATTTTATCCGCACATGAGCGTCGCAACGGGGCCGACAATCTGCACTCTCGAAAGGAGTGGCACTCATGTCGGTAAAGAAAATTCAAATGACCATGTCGGCGCTTGCGCTGACGGTTGCGGCGGGCACCGCGACAACCGCGATGGCGACCGACGATGCGCGGTTGCTCACGCCATCCTATGGCGACATCAAACCCTTCTATGGTGATATCGACCCTTTCTACGGGGACATCGACCCATTTTACGGCGATATCAAGCCGTTCTACGGGGACATAAATCCCTTTTATGGCGATATTCAGCCGTTCTATGGCGACATCAATCCGTTTTATGGCGACATCCAACCCTTTTGGGGCGACATCGAGCCGCTCTATGGCGATATTGTCCCATTCTACGGCGATATCGCGCCCTTCTGGGAGAAAACGGGCACACATTGGCGTCAGACGCAGAAGCACTTCAAAAAGAACCCCTTGAAAGCGGCGAAGCGCGTCAAGAACATGATCTCCAAAGGCCGGAAAATGTTCAAGCCGGCGTTCCAGGCCCAAGGCCGCAAATTCAATCTTGAGATGACGGCGCTGCTCGCGAAGCATGGCTTCGACCTTGACGATCCGACCACCTTCGAGGGGGCGTCGAAAACGCGGCAGGAAGCCTTCATGATGGATTTCTACGACACGCTGATGAGCGCGTCGGGTCGCGATCAGGTCGATCATTGGATGGTCACGGCGAAATGGACGCCCTCGATCACGCAGGCGCAAGGCTCTGGCGCGGATAGCATCATTGGATTCCTCGACGGGTCCATGGCGGACGATCCGAATGTATCAATGAATCTGGGCTATGCCGGTGGTTACGACGCCTTGGTCGACGGCCACGGCGGCAGTGTCGCCAGTCTGGTGGTCGCGAAACATGACGGTCGCGGCGTCATGGGCATCGCACCGAATGCCTCCATCGTCGCGTATAACCCTTTCGACGAAACGGGCACGGCCAGCTACGCCGACGTGAAAAAGGGTATCAAGGCGCTCACGCGCCAGGGCGCGAGCGTCGTCAATTTGTCGCTTGGTGAGAGCGGTTTCGCAATGTCGAGAAAGTGGAACAGCGTTTTTAGATCGCTCGGCAACGTCAAATCCCATGACATCCTTGGGACCACCGTCTTTGTGAAGGCGGCGGGCAACGATGGGAAAAAACAGCAGCAGCATGTGAACTGGAATCACGGTTCAGAGGCCGCGTTGCTGGTGGTCGGTTCCGTCGGCCCAGACGCAAAAATTTCGAAATTTTCAAACCGCCCCGGCAACGCCTGTTTCAAGATTAATAAGACTTGCCACGATGGCAATCGCTTGATGGACAGGTTCATCGTCGCGCCGGGCGAGATGATCCTGATGTCCGATGGCGCTGGCGGGACCGTCCGGCGGTCTGGCACATCGTTCGCGGCGCCGCTGGTTTCTGGGGCGATCACATTGCTGCACGACCGTTGGCAGTGGCTCGCCGATCATCCGCACGAAACGGTCGATATCATTTTAAGGTCAGCGACTGACCTGGGGAAGAAGGGAACCGACAAGGTCTATGGACGCGGCCTTCTGAATGTGGAGGCGTCGCAGTCCCCACTTGATTTTGGCGCACTGAAAGTCCTTCAAAAGAAGGGAAAGAGCGACGAACTCGAGTTCAAGACGCTCGACAAGGCAAGGATCGACAAGACGCTGCCGGTGTGGACGGCAGGAGCTGCCTACATCTCCGCGTTCGAGCATATCGGCGACACCTATCGCGACTTCCTCATTCCCCTCGACGAGAGCCTTTTCGGAAAGAAGAAGGAAACCAAAAACGGCGGCTTTGAATTTATTCAGGCATATCTCGGCGACGACTTCGACGACTGGTGGGACGACGATAGCGATTTTACGGACGTCCGGACGCTGAGCTTTGCCGCTGGCGGAGTGCAGATCGAGGCAAAGGGCACCTCCATGACGCGCTTTGCCCGCACCGACAGCACGGCCGTCCCGCATCAGGAATTCGCCGTCGGCTTCGGAACCACCACGATCTCGGCAGGGCACGGTCTCGGTGTTATGGCTCTGACGCAACAGGATGGCTTCGGAAGCACGCGCGATTTCGAGGAGGGCCGGTCCGGCGTAAATCCCGTGCTCGGCCTCGCGTCTGGCGGACCGTTCATCGGTGCACTTCACGAGCTTGATCCCTTCATCGCCCTGTCAGCGGGTCTGACGTCCGTTGACTTCGTCCATGCCGACGCGCGCGGGATTGAGGCAGGCGAGCGGGAAACCTATCGCGGCCTCGCCGACTATGAGGCGACCGGCGTCAATTTCGGCGTACATCTCTCGCCGTCCGATGCCGTTCGTGTGGACCTCAGCTATTCGCGCCTCGACGAGGCGAATGCCGTGCTTGGCGTGCAGTCGCTGGATCAGGATCACTTTGCGGGCGGGTCGGCGACGGACGCCGTCACGATAGGAACCGAGATCGCCCTGCCTGGCGAGTTTCAGCTTACGGGGTCGGCCACGATGTCCCGCACATCGATGACCGGCGATAGCGCGACCTTGCGCGTCGCCCCCGGCGGACTGACGGGCACGGCGTTCGCGGCGACGGTCGCCAAGACCGGTGTCGTGGGCAAACGCGACATCATGCGCCTGACGCTGTCGCAACCGATGCATATCGAGGGCGGCTCCCTGTCACTTGCCCAAGGTGAAGTGATCGATCGGGCGACCGGCGAAATCGGTCTGCGGGATCAGCGCGTGTCGATTGCGGGATCCGCCCGTCCACTCAGTGCCGAACTCCGCTATGTGACGCCGGTACTCGGCGGCGGCAGCCTCGGCCTTTATGGCCGCGCAGATCGCAATCTGGACGGCGAGGCTGGTCGCGATGGCCTGACCATCGGTGGACGCATCGCCGTCGATTTTTAAGGCAGCACTCTGTTTCCCGTTCAAACGTGTCGATGACTCGGATCTCGACCTGCGGGGACGGTGACGCAGTCTTAAGACAAATGGACTAGCGCGCGACGACTGAACCGGGAGCGTATCGTTTGTCGCATCGACGCATCATATCGCCGATCTTGGCGCTGCTGATCGCATCGGTGAGTCTTTCGTCTGCGCTGGCGCAGTCGGTTCCCGTCGTCGCGACGGCGCCGGGCGCCCGCTACGAAGGGGAAGCGCTCGCCGCGCGCCAGGCGATGATGGCCCGTCCGGCAGAAGCGTTGGCGCATGCTGAAAACGCAGAGACGGCGGCGCTTCGCTTATCGGACCTCGCCGATCGCAAAACGGCTCATATCACATCTCTTTGGCTTCAATCCGAGGCACTTTCGCGCCTGAACCGGGTCGAGGATGCCGCGCCGCGCGTTCGGCGCGCATTGGCGATGGTCGAAGAGCATGACCGGGGCGGCAAGCTGCATGGCGATATCCTGAAGGCCAGCGCGTCAATTTCCTCGACGCGCGGTGAGGTCAGCGAAGCGCTTCGGGACCTTCATAAGGCGCACGGCATTTACCAGCAGAATGGGGATGCGCGTGGCCAGGCTATGGCCTTGCAAAACCTCGGAATGATTTACTGGCGCGCCCGGGATTACGGACGCGTTCTGCGCTACTATGAGGAAGCGAACGAAGTCTATTCGGAGGACGTGCCCCTCGCGATCTCGAACCATAACAACCGTGGCAACGCCTACAAGGAAATGGGTGAATATGAGAAGGCGGAGGCCGCCTACCGGACCGCGTTGAAGAGCGCGAAGACTCTCGACAGCCCGATCCTCGAAGCTCGCATTTTGACGAATATTGCCTCGGCGCAGTTTCTTGATGGAGACTTGGCGGGCGCCGACGCCACGGCGAATGCAGGGCTGGCGCGCGGCGACCATGATTCAAAGGACTGGCAGCCTTTCCTGTGGGGCGTGAAAGCAAAGGTCGCGTTCGCGCGAGGCGATCTCAACGCCGCGAAGACCCTGATCGAGCGAACCTTCGAGGGGGTCGATATCTCGGCAACTAGCTGGATTTACCGAGACTTTCATGACGCGGCGCAGCGTATCCACGCCGAGCTGGGGGAGCACCGTCGCGCTTTTCAGCATCTGGAGGCATCGTCTCGGCTTGAACAAGATGTAATGGCGGCGGCGACGTCCACCAATGCCACGCTGATGGCGGCAGAATTCGACGCCGCCAACCAGGAACTCAGGATCACCAAGCTGGAGGCTGACCGCTTTCGCAACGATCAGCTGCTCGCCCAGTCCGAACAACAGGTGCAAACGCTAACGGTCGCCGGTGTGGTCAGCGGGATCGCCTTCCTTCTCGTACTCATCATCTACACATATTATATTCGCTCCGCGCGCCGCTTTCATGCCGATGTGGCGGCCGCCAATGATCGTCTAAGCTATGCCGCAACGCATGACGCGCTGACCGGACTGGCGAATCGCCCCAATTTTCGCGCAAAATTGGCAGAGAGACTGCAAAAGGCGGAGGCAGGTGGCGCTTCCTTCGCCCTGTTTCTCGTAGATCTAGACAAATTCAAAGAGGCCAACGACACATTCGGGCATGCTGCTGGCGACGAACTGCTTTGCGGTATCGCGACACGCTTGAGCGCCATCTCGCCAGACGGCGACCACGTCAGTCGGCTGGGCGGCGACGAGTTCGCAGTGATCGTTACCGATCGCAACGATCAGGGGACACTCGCTGCCTGTGCGGATCGAATCATTGCCGATCTCAGCCGGCCCTTCGATCTGCCCGAGGGCAGGGCGGCAGTCGGCGCGACCATCGGTATCGCAATTTCGGGTAAGGACGGCGACGGTGTCGATGATCTGTCGCGCTCGGCGGACCTCGCCCTCTACGCTGCAAAGGCCGCCGGTCGCGGTCGGCATAAATTCTACGACCCGGCCATGCGCGCCGTCGCCGACGATCGCCGCCGCCTCGAACACGACCTGACAGCCGCGCTGGCCAATGGTGAGTTGTCGCTGCGCTATCAGCCGATCGTCGCTACGGAGACTGGTGAGATTGAGGCGTACGAAGCGCTGCTGCGCTGGATGCATCCAGAACGCGGACCCATCTCCCCGGAAATCTTCATTCCCATTGCCGAAGATGCGGGTTTGATCAACCGTATCGGGGGCTGGGTTCTCCGCACCGCTTGCGAAACCGCAAAGGAATGGCCCGAGCATGTCATGTTGGCGGTCAATCTCAGCGCGTTGCAAGTCGAGAGCGATGGGCTGGCGATCACCGTGATGTCCGCCCTCTCCTCGAGCGGGCTGCCCGCGCACCGGTTGGAGCTCGAGGTGACGGAGGGCGTCTTTCTTCGCGACTCCACGCGCACCAAGGCCATGCTTGATCGCCTGCGCGCCATGGGCGTGTCGCTGGCATTGGATGACTTCGGCACCGGCTATTCTTCGCTCGGTTACCTGCACCGCGCGGAGTTCTCAAAGATCAAGATCGACCGCAGCTTCGTTCGCGCTGCCGTCGATGGTTGGGACGAGGGCGTCTCCGTCATTCAGGCCATCGTCACGCTGGCGAATAGCCTCGGTATGAAGACGACCGCCGAGGGGATCGAAACCGAAACCGAGCGTGCCGCAATGGCGAAGCTCGGTTGCTCGCAACTACAGGGCTATCTCTTCGGGCGCCCGGAAGAGCATAAGGCCAAACCGATTTTGCTCAGCGAAATTGCCCTGCTGCCACCGCCCCGGCCACCGCGTCAGCGGCGTGCCGTGCGGGGAGAGGACGTCAGAAGCTGAACTGAGCCGAGACGCGAATGTCGCGCCCGGAGAGCGGTACGAAATCCTTCGTAAAGCTGGCGTGGCGGCGGGCGGTGACGTCGAAAATGTTTCGAACCTGCGCAAGCAGGGTGATGTTTTCCGGTCCGAAAGGCCGCCAGCCGACTGATGCATTGACGAAGGTATGACCGTCCGTAGGCGTCTCGAACGGAGCCGTCTCGGTTTGGTCGTCCACCCATTCGACCTCACCCCGCAGATCGAAACTGTCGGTCAATAATTCCATCGCACCGAACAGGCTGAGCGGCGGAATCCGTGGGAGATTGTCGCCGGAATCGAGTTCGGCGTCGATATAGTCGCCGCCGACTTCGGCCCTGACCTGAAGCGCTTCCACATTGTAGAGCGGAACGCCGACTTCCGCCTCGACGCCGTAGAAACGGGCGTCCTGCTGGCCGTACACAAACACGGGCAAGTCATCCTCTTCCGCGCCGGTTCCACTGAGAAAGATGAAATCGTCGAACCAGTTGGCATAAAGGCTGACGCCGAACGTGAACGGGCCGAGAGCGTCGCGTGCGAAGACTTCGACGCCCCAGGCGCTTTCGGTGTCGAGGTCGATGTCCCCGACCTCGAACTGCTGCGTCGCGATATGCGGACCGTCCGCATATAATTCGGTCCCGCTCGGCGCGCGCTCGGACCGCGACCCCGTCACCCCGATCCGCAGGCCGGAACGCAATTCTGTCGTCAGGCCCACCGCGCCGGAGAAACTGTCGAAATTCCGCGATACGTTCAGCGTGGGCGCGTCGACGTCCGAACGCTCATACCGGCCTGCGACTTCAAGCTGGACCGCGCCGAAGTCGATTTCCTGCAGAGCGAAGATCGCATATTGGTCGGTGATATTGGGCAGGATGAAGGCCTCCGCCCCGACGGCCTGAAAATCGCGGGTCAGGAACTGCAGTCCGACGGCGCCGCGCCAGTTCTCCGTGGCGCGCTGCGAAAATTCCAGTCGACCTTCGAAACCCTCGACGTCGAAAACTGTGCCGACTTCATCGCCCTCGAATTCAGTATGCGTATAGTCACTGTAACCGAGGCGAAGGTTCATCCGCTCGAACGGTCCGGGAAGAGCGAAACTGCCACGCATGTCAGCGCGAAACTGCTCGAGGCCAATGGAGACAAGTTCCTCGCCTTCCTCCTCGCCGCCTTCGTCTTCCCCGCCCTCTTCCTCACCATGGTGGTGACCGGCACCGGGTCGCCCGGGAATGCCGTAATCTGTATCGTAATAGCCAAAGGAGACGCCCAGGTCGTTCTCGCCGGTGATGATGCTGATACCTGTACCGAGATTGTAGGTTTCGACGAAACTGTTCGGCAGCTCATCCTCCTGCGAGGCGGCCTCTAGCAATTCTTCGGCCTCTTC
>JBAUIQ010000320.1:0-13605 GCA_049683075.1 Pacificimonas sp. | reverse complement strand
GGCCCGATGCGGTACACGCTCCCACCGCTAGACAAGCGAGACCGCCCGTGACCGCCAAGTAGAATTGAGTCCGTGTCATGGCCAAAGCTCCGACGGTGCGACCGTTCCCCAGCAGTCGCGGTTGCCGCACCGAACCGTCATCCAAACACCGACGACGGTCCGGCGGGTACTCGTTACGCAACACGTCACGCAAGTGACATCGCGGCCAATAAAGCTCTCGTTGTGAATTGTCACTGAACAGTCTTCTTGCGCCAGATCAGTGATCGGGTGCCGCGACCTTGTCTTTGAAGCGGCAAATATTGATGACTGGGCAACGCCAACATTCTGGTTTTCTTGCTTTACACAAATGTCGTCCGTGTAAAATCAGCCAATGGTGCGCGCCGAGCAGATAATCTTTCGGCACGACCTTCATCAGGCGGGCCTCGACCTTTTCGACTGTTTTCCCGCGCGCGAGACCTGTGCGATTGGCAACGCGGAAGACATGCGTGTCGACGGCGAGGGTCGGCTGGCCGAACGCCTCGTTGAGGACGACATTCGCCGTCTTTCGTCCGACGCCGGGCAACGCCTCCAGCGCCTCGCGGGTCTCCGGGACGCGGCCGTCGTGACGCGCGATGAGCATCTCGGAGTGCGCGATGACGTTCTTCGCCTTCGAGTTGAAGAGGCCGATGGTGCGGATGTGGCGCTTCAGGCCCTCCTCGCCGAGCGCAACCATCGCGGCAGGATCCTGCACCTCGGCGAACAGTTCGGCGGTCGCCTTATTGACGCCGACATCGGTCGCCTGCGCGGAGAGAACGACGGCGACCAGCAACGTATAGTCGTTGACGAAATCGAGCTCGGTCTTCGGATCGGGGCGATCGGCCGCCAATCGTTCGAAGAACTCGCGGCGCTCCTGCGGTGTCATGTCGCCGGGCCTTTTCGGACCCGTTCGGTTCGGTTTAGGGTTTTGCCACCATGGCCAAGCTCGACCTTACCCTGCGCCCGCCGCCGCCCTTGTCGGCGCGAAACGCTCTCTACGTTCTGGGCGCGACGGCGGTCATCATGCTGTTCGCCGGACTTCGGTTCTGGGCCGTCGGCGCGTGGATCGTCGTGCCCTTCCTGCTGGTCGATCTCGCGCTGCTGATCTGGGCCTTTCAAGCCAGCGCCCGCGGATCGCGTGCCTATGAGCGGCTGCAGGTCGGCGACGAGGAAGTTCGCTTCGCCCGCGTTGCGGCCGACGGAACGGCGCGCAGCTGGACCATGCCGCGCGCCTGGACGCGTGTGGAACTGGAACGGCTCGGCCCGCCGACGAACAAGCTGTGGTTGAAGCATCGCGATCGAAAGCTGCTGATCGGGCGCCACCTCAATGTTCGTGAGCGTGAAGACGTGCATAAGGTGATCGCCCAGGAACTCGGCTGAACGCACCCGGCTAGGCTCGCCCGATGGATGAGTAGGTAAACCCCGCCTCCCGCATGTCGGACGGCGGATAGACGTTTCGCAGATCGACGAAGATCGGTTCGCTCATGGCGATCTTCATGCGCCCCAGATCGAGCGCGCGATACTCGTTCCACTCCGTGATGAGGACGGCCGCGTCCGCCCCGGCAAGCGCGTCATAGCTGTTCGCCGCCATTTCGACGCCCGGCAGCATGGGGGTCGCCACCTGCATGGCGACGGGGTCGTGCGCGACGACCGTCGCCCCCGCCTCGATCAGCATGGGCAGAATGTCGAGCGCGGGGCTTTCGCGCATATCGTCGGTATCGGGCTTGAAGGCGAGGCCGAGCGCGGCGATGCGCTTGCCCGCCACGCTGCCGCCGCAGGCCGCGATGACGCGGTCCGCCATTTTACGCTTCCGCTCCCGGTTCACGTCGACGGTCGCCTGCACGATTTTCAGCGGTGTCTCGGCTTCCTCAGACGTGCGGAGAAGGGCCAGCGTGTCCTTTGGAAAGCAGCTGCCGCCGTAACCCGGCCCCGCATGTAGGAACTTCGGTCCGATGCGATTGTCGAGGCCAATGCCGCGCGCGACCTCTCCGACGTCGGCACCGACCGTATCGCAGAGATCGGCAATTTCGTTGATGTAGCTGATCTTCACCGCGAGAAATGCGTTCGCCGCGTATTTGATCAGCTCGGCCGTTCGGCGATCGGCGAACATGATCTTCACATCGCGAAGGCTGAGCGGCCGATAGATGGCGCGGAGAACGCGTTCGGCATTCTCGTCCTGAACCCCGCAGACGACGCGGTCGGGGTGCGTGAAGTCCTTGATTGCGGACCCTTCGCGCAGAAATTCCGGATTGGAAGCAACCGACAGCTTCTTTTCCGATGCGACGCGTTCGCAAATTACCTCGACCTCCTCGCCGGTACCGACGGGAACGGTCGATTTGTTGACGATGACGCAACCCTCGGGGGCCGCCAGCGCCACCTGCTCCGCGGCGGCATAAACGAAGCTGAGGTCGGCATGGCCATCGCCGCGCCGCGAGGGCGTGCCGACAGCGATGAAGACGGCATCGGCACCTTCGACACCGGCGGTCAGATCGGTTGTGAAGGAAAGACGGCCTGCCTCCACATTGCGCGCCACCATCGCCTCGAGACCCGGCTCATAGATCGGAATTTCCCCGCCATTCAGCCGCTCGACGATTTTCGGGTTGGTATCAACGCACACCACCTCGTGCCCGAACTCCGAGAAGCAGGCGCCGGAGACGAGCCCGACATATCCAGTACCGATCATCGTAAGGCGCATGGGGGATCCGCTCCGCTCGTCATTTGAAGTTTGCTTGTCGCGGCCAGAGGGTCGCGCCGGTGGCTCTGTCAACGCGCAGTCTAATGAGCGCGCGACTTTTCGCTAGACACTCGTCGCTAGATCGCGCTTCTCTGTTCTTTTTTCGCGATGGGAATGAATTCGATGATGCGTCTGGCCGTTGCTTTTTGTCTTTCCGCAAGTGTTCCGGCGCTCGCCGCCGCGCCAGATATCGGCGTTTCGGATGCCGCTTTGCCCGCATCGGGCAAGATCGTCGTCAGTGTCGGCGAGGACGGCGCGATGTCGTTGGCGGCCACCGAGGCCGATGCGCGGACGGGCGGCGCGCTTGAGCGGGCCATCGCGGCGGCGGACTTCGAGGGCGGTGAGGGCAGTACGCTGCCGCTTTACGGACTGGCACCCTATGATGCCGTTCTCGTCGTCGGGACCGGCGAAGGTGTGACCAGCGGGTCGGACTTGCAGGATTTCGGCGGCACGGTCGCGCAGAAAACAAGCGGCTGGACAGGCACCTTGTCGATCGCCGTTCCGGACAGTCCGGCGATCGAGGACGATGCCGCCCACGCGGCGCTTGGGGCGCGGCTGGGCAGCTATGATTTCGGCAAGTGGAATTCCGATCCGGACGAGGACGATGCGGCGGGCGCGCGCAGCCTGACGTTCCACGGACCGGGTGGCGATGCGTTTGCGAGCGACCGAAGCGCCATCGCCGACGGCGTCGCCTTCGCACGCGATCTGGTGTCGACCCCTTCCAATGCGAAGACCCCGGTGTGGTTCGCGGATCAGGTGTCGGCAGCCTTCGCCGGCATTCCGAATACAAGCGTTCGGATTATGGACGTGGCGGAAATGGAGCGTCTCGGCATGGGCGCGCTGGTCGGCGTGGGCAAAGGCTCGTCGCGACCGCCACGTCTCGTCGTCGTCCGCTATGACAGCCCGGATTATGACGGCGCGCCGCTGGCGTTCGTCGGCAAGGGCATCACTTTCGATACGGGCGGCATCTCGTTGAAGCCGCCGCGCGACATGTGGAAGATGCGCGGCGACATGACGGGGGCCGCCGTTTCGATGGGCACGTTGATGGCAATGGCAAAGCGCGGCGCGGCCGTCGATGCCGTAGCGGTCGGCGCAATGGCAGAGAACATGCCTGGCGGCGCGGCGCAGCGTCCCGGCGACGTCATCCGTTCCATGAGCGGCAAGACGATCGAGATCATGTCGACTGATGCCGAAGGCCGCCTCGTCCTGACCGACGCGCTCTGGTGGACGCAGGATCAGTATAATCCTCGCCTTGCCGTCTCCGTCGCGACTTTAACGGGCTCCGTCAGCCGCGCGCTGGGCGACGATTACGCAGGCCTGTTCACGCAGGACGACGAACTTGCCGACTTGTTTGTCGATGCGGGTGAGACGAGCGGCGAGCACCTCTGGCGACTACCGCTGCACGAAAGCACGTTCGAAGACATCGAGGCGGACGTCGCCGATGTCCGCAACGGCTATTCGGGCGGACCCGGCGCGTCGGTCGGCGCGGCCTTCATCATGAACTGGGTCCGGGACGAGCAGCCTTTCGTCCACCTCGACATCGCGGGGATGGACTATCGTGACAGCGCGATGCCGACCGAACCGAAGGGCTGGACGGCCTATGGCGTGCGGTTACTCGACGAAGTGGCGCGGCGGTACGAGGGGCAATGACGCTCACTCTTCGCGCCGTTACCAAACGTCATCATCCCGAGCGAAGTCGAGGGACGCGTCAAAGGTTCTGCAGCGACATTGCACGGTCCCTCGACTTCGCTCGGGATGATGGGATTAGTTGGGTTGCAGAGACTTCCTATCCCTTCACCTTCTGCCGCCAGTCGGTCAGCAGAAATTCCGTATAGCCGTTCGGCTGTTCGGCGCCGTCGAAGATAAGGGCTTCGGCTGCCTTATACGCAGGGCCGTCATAACCGGGCGCCATGGGCCGGTAGCTCGGATCGTCCGCGTTCTGACGGTCCACGACCTTCGCCATGCGCTTCAGCGTCTCCTCGACCTGGTCGCGTGTGACGACCCCATGCATCAGCCAGTTGGCGATGTGCTGGGAAGAAATGCGGAGCGTGGCGCGGTCCTCCATCAGGCCGACGTCATGGACATCCGGCACCTTGGAGCAGCCGACGCCCTGATCGACCCAGCGGACGACATAGCCAAGGATGCCCTGGGCGTTGTTGTCGAGTTCTTCGGCGATCTCCTCGGGAGACCAATTGTGGCCCTCATGCTGATTCAGGGCGGCAAGCGGCGGGGTCAGGAGATCGTCGAGGCGACCGGTGACCGGATCGGCGGCCAGCTCCTCCTGGCGCGCCAAGACGTCCAGCTGGTGGTAATGCAGGGCGTGCAGCGTTGCGGCGGTGGGTGAGGGCACCCAGGCGCAGGTCGCCCCGGCCTTCAGATGGCCGATCTTCTCTTCAATCATCTGCGCCATGCGATCGGGCGCGGCCCACATGCCCTTGCCGATTTGCGCCCGGCCCTTCAGCCCGCAGGCAAGGCCGATGCCGACATTGCGCGCTTCGTAGGCGTCGATCCAGGGGTCCTGCTTGATATTGCCCTTCCGTTTCACGGCGCCCCCTTGCATCACCGTATGGATTTCGTCGCCCGTGCGGTCGAGGAAGCCGGTGTTGATGAAGACTAGGCGTGCACGGGCGGCATGGATGCAAGCGGCCAAGTTGGCAGAGGTGCGCCGCTCTTCGTCCATGACGCCGATCTTGAGCGTGTTGCGGCCCACACCGAGCATGTCCTCGACCCGGTCGAACAGCGTGCAGGCGAAGGCGACTTCCTCCGGCCCGTGCAGCTTCGGCTTCACGATATAAACGCTGCCCGTGCGGCTGTTCACCTTGTCATGAAGCGCGCAGAGCGCAGTGACCGCGGCGTCGATCAGCGTTTCGGGGACTTCGTTGCCGTCCTTGTCGCGCACGATGCCGGTCATGATGTGATGGCCGACGTTGCGAACAAGCAGCATGGATCGGCCGGGCAGGACGATCTCCTCGCCATTCGCGCCGGTGTAGCGGCGATCATCCGCCAACCTGCGGGTGAAGGTTTCGCCGCCCTTCTGGACGACCTCGGACAGCGTGCCGGACATGAGGCCGAGCCAGTTGGTGTAGGCCAGCACCTTGTCCTCGGCATCGACGGTCGCAACCGAATCCTCGCAGTCGCAGATGGTCGAGATGGCGGATTCGAGAATAACGTCGCTGATGCCGGAAGGGTCGTCCTTACCGATGGCGCTGTCCGGGTCGAAGACGATTTCGATGTGAAGGCCGTTGTTAACAAACAGGCGGCCCTTGTCGCTCTTTCCGACATATTGGCGCTTGTCCTTCAGCGCGATGCCGGCCGACGGGTCGCCGAGATCGGCCCAATTCCCGCTCGCGAGCGGCAGGATGTCATCCAGAATCTGCTTGGCCCGCTTCACGACGGCATCGCCGCGCACCTTGTCGTATCCGCCCGGCTGTGCAGGCGTCGCCTCGAGAGCGTCGGTGCCGTAAAGCGCGTCATACAGGCTGCCCCAACGCGCATTGGCGGCGTTCAGTGCATAGCGCGCATTGGTGATCGGCACGACGAGTTGCGGGCCGGGCTGCGTCGACAGTTCGGCATCCACATTGTCCGTCGTGATGGTAAAGGGCGCGGGTTCCGGCACGAGATAACCGAGCTCTTCGAGTTTCGCTTTCTGTGCCGCGACATCGACAGGCTGGCCCTTTCGCTCACCGAACCACGTGTCGAGCGTATCCTGCAGGTCCGCGCGCTTTGCTAGCAACCGCGCGTTCTCCGGCGCGAGCTCGTGGATGAGCGCATCGAAGCCCCGCCAAAAGGCATCCGGCTCGACGCCGCTGTCCGGCAGCGCGCGGGTTTCGATAAAGTCGACGAGCCGGTCATCGACTGTGAGGTTGGCGCGGGTCTGGGTCATATGGGTTGTTCCTCACAATAACCGTCATTCCTGCGAAGGCGGGAATCCATCTCTATGCCATCACACCGAGTGGAGAGGGTCAGCGATGGATCCCAGCCTTCGTTGGGATGACGAGCGTTTCTCTGATCAATCATTCGCGAACTCGAACGCATTGGGGCCGCGCCGCGTCGCATCGACGAAGATCTGGCGGCCTTTCGGCGGGACGGCGCGCTGGGGGCAGCCGACACGGGTGCAATCGCGGCAGCCGAGTCCGATGGGCATGGCTGCGCCGTCAAGGTCGATCCCTTGCGCCCAGGCGAGGCCATGCGCGTGGCGCGTCTCGCAGCCGAGGGCGAGGGCATATTCGGGCGCGTCTTGGCCGAAGGGCTGGCGATAGGCACGCACGGTGCGCGACATGGTGAGGAAGCGCGCGCCGTCTTCCAGCTCGACGAGTTGGACGAGCGACTGTCCGCGCGCCTCGAACGCGCGATGCAAGTGCCAAAGCGGGCAGGTGCCGCCCGCGCGTGCGAAGGGGAAGCTGCCTGCGGAAAAGCGCTTTGAAATATTACCGGCGCGGTCGACGCGGATCAGGAAGAAGGGCACGCCGCGCGCACCCGGCCGCTGGAGCGTTGTCAGGCGGTGCGTGACCTGTTCGAACCCTGCGCCGAAGCGCGCCTCAAGCAAGGCAACATCGTATCCTGTCGATTCCGCTGCCTCCAGAAAGCGGCGATAGGGCATCATGATGGCCGCGGCGGCGTAGCTGGTGAGGGTCTGGCGTAAGAGACCCTCGGCGGGCTTCGACGGCATCGGCGCGCGGCCCGCAAGATCGTCGATCAGCGCCTTCATTTCGAAGGTCGCCAGCTGATACGCGACCTGGAAGGAGCGGCTGGCATTGTCGAGAAGCTCGGTCAGCTGTACCTGCCGGTTGTGAATGTCAAAGCGGCGGAGGAGCGGGCCCATGACGTCCGACGGCAGGATGCGGACGCTGAAGCCGTGCTTCACGCGGAGCCGATCCGAGATACTGCCAAGAAAATGCGGACCAGCGAGCCGCATTTCATCGGCGAGTGCCTCGCAGGCCTCTTCGAGTTCCGGGAAGTGATTGCGCGCGCCCTCGATGTGCGCGCGAACGGCGTCGAGCGGCTCGCGGCCCTTTCCGGGCGTCGCAGCAGGTTCAACGTCTCCCTTCTGCCGCGCGAGACGGACGAACGCCTTCGCGATGCCGGGCTGCGCGGCGACGAATTCCTGTAGCTCGGCCTTGCCGACGTCGATGTCGGCCAGACCGTCGCCCGCCAGGATCTCGGCCACCTCGCGCTCGACCTGCTCCTCGCCCTCGGCGATCAGCTCGCGGAGGTCCGCGTTGTAGGTTTCCGACAATTTCAGGAGGAACGGCGCCGTCAGCGGACGTTGGTTCCGCTCGATAAGGTTCAGGTAGCTAGTGGAGACGCCGAGCTCTCCCGCCATGCGCGTCTGTGTGAGGCCCAACCGTCCCCGCAGGCGACGCATACGCGGGCCTGCGAAGACTTTTCGGTCAGGAAGGGATGGTGCCACGCTCGCCACTAGCTCATTGGCCGGGTTGTATGATAATTTACAATAACACAGAAGCGAAGTGCCTCGCCTTCACTACATGACAGCTTTTTTACAAACATAATTTGACGGCGCGTACCGCAGTGCAGCATAAGCGTCAACAGAGGTTTTCTGCGACTCGGACTCGGCCCTCCGATCCAGTGGCGTGTGAAAACATTGTAAATAAGATGGTTAATTCAGGAGCCCGCCCATGTCCTATGTCAACAATGTCACCGACGCCGAACAGCTGATCGCCGCGAACGGCAAGCCGTGGAATGCGATCGAGGCCGAGTCGGTCGCGCGGATGCGCCTTCAGAACCGCTTCCACACCGGGCTCGACATTGCGAAATATACCGCGAAGATCATGCGCGACGACATGGCGGCCTATGACGCCGATCCCGCGAATTACACGCAGTCGCTGGGTGCTTGGCACGGTTTCATCGGCCAACAGCAGATGATCGCCGTCAAAAAGCATTTCGGCGGGACGAAGCGGAAATATCTGTACCTGTCCGGCTGGATGGTCGCGGCGCTGCGTTCCGAATTCGGCCCGCTGCCCGACCAGTCGATGCATGAGAAGACGACCGTGCCAATGCTGATCGAGGAACTTTACACCTTCCTGAAGCAGGCCGATGCGCGCGAGCTGGGTGGTCTGTTTCGTGACCTGGACGCCGCTCGCGACGAGGGCAATGAGGTGAAGGCGCAGGAAATCCAGAACCAGGTCGACAATTTCGAGACGCACGTCGTGCCGATCATTGCCGACATCGATGCCGGGTTCGGCAATGCTGAGGCGACATATCTTCTTGCCAAGAAGATGATCGAGGCCGGTGCCTGCGCCATCCAGATCGAGAACCAGGTTTCGGATGAGAAGCAGTGCGGTCACCAGGATGGCAAGGTCACGGTCCCGCATGAGGATTTTCACGCGAAGATCCGCGCGGTCCGCTACGCCTTCCTGGAACTTGGCGTCGACGACGGTATCATCGTTGCGCGTACCGACTCGCTGGGTGCAGGGCTGACGAAGCAGATCGCTTATGTCCGCGAAGAGGGCGACCTTGCGGACCAGTATAACTCGTTCCTCGACGTCGAAGATGTCGACGCGAACGATGTCGGCCATGGCGATGTTCTGATTGCCCGCGACGGGAAGCTGGTGCGTCCGAAGCGCCTGCCGTCGAACCTCTACCAGTTCCGGCCGGGGACGGGCGAGGACCGCTGCGTCCTCGACGGCATCACCAGCCTACAGGCGGGTGCCGACCTCCTGTGGATCGAGACCGAGAAGCCGCACATCGGCCAGATCGGCGGCATGGTGAACCGCATCCGCGAAGTGATGCCGAATGCGAAGCTCGTCTACAACAACTCGCCGAGTTTCAACTGGACGCTAAGCTTCCGCCAGCAGGTGTTCGACGCTTGGGAAGGCGAAGGCAAGGATGTCTCGGCCTATGACCGGAACCTCCTGATGTCGGTGGACTATGACGACAGCGACCTGGCGCAGGAAGCCGACGAGCGCATCCAGACGTTCCAGGCGGACGCCGCGCGCGAGGCAGGCATCTTCCACCACCTCATCACGCTGCCGACCTATCACACAGCGGCGCTGTCGACGGACAATCTTTCCAAGCGTTACTTTGGCGAAGAGGCGATGCTGGGCTACGTCAAGAACGTCCAGCGCGAGGAAATCCGCCAGTCCATCGCCTGCGTGAAGCACCAGAACATGGCCGGCTCCGACATCGGCGATGATCACAAAGAGTATTTCGCCGGTGAGGCCGCACTGAAGGCGGGCGGCAAGGACAACACGATGAACCAGTTCGCAAACGTCCAGGCCGCCGAATAAGGCGAGCCTGACCAGAGCGGGGGCTTTGGACCGCCCGTCCGGCACATCGCCGGGCGGGCGGTTTTGGTTTCGGTCTATTTGACGATGGCTTGGAAGCGGATGGTGAAGCGCGGTCTGTCCGTGCCGCTCGCCGCGGCGAAGACGCCTGTGGGTTGTACCCGGATACCGGTCTCTGCAGCGTCCGGCCCGCTGTTCGACGGTGTGTAGTTGTAGGGCGCGCCGCCGCCCGGCTGGCTCGAAAAACTCACCATCGTGGAGGCATCGAAGGGGTCTAGTCCGCTGGCGTTGCCGCCGCCGCCGTTCAGGAACTGTACCGGCTGCGTCCCGTCGAAGGCGAGGTGCGGTGGCAAAAGGTCCACGATGTCGAGCGTGTCGGCACCGACCGCGACGTCGCCGCGATTGATGACCACGAGATTATAGCGGACTGTCGCCCCCGGAATGGCCTTTGCATTGGTCGTCGCGTTAAGGGGATCGCGCCGGATCTGGACGCGCTTGTCGATGTCGATCAACGCGTTCGGCGGCACACGCGTGTTGAGAATCACGCAGGATACGACATCGCCGGGCGCGAGTTGGAAATTGCCATTCAGTGTCGTCGGCAGGCTGCTCGATGACGCACCGAAGGCATTGGTGCAGCTGAGGCTGGCGGTGTAGCGCGACAGGTCGGTACCGCCCGCGGGCCGCTCGTCGATGCGGTAGGTTAGCGCCGGATCGAGCGCGGTCGGCGGGATAAGGCCGTCCGCAATCGCCGCGCCGCTGCCAGTTGTGGTCGTAGCGGCCAGTAGCGAGCCACCTCGCCGCAGCCGCAACCGGAACTGGTCGCCCTCGAACATACGGCCACTTGGTCCCAGCTGCTTTTCCACGCTAACATGCGGGCGCGCCGTGTTTGTGAAGCGGCAGGTGACGGCATCACCGAAGGCGAGTGCGCCAAAATCATAGCTCGTGGTTTCGAGGTTCGTCGGCAAGACCGTCGAAGATCCCGTCGTGCTGTTGGTGCATGTCAGCGTCGGAATATAGCTGGCAAGAGGGCTTGCGCTCCCGGGTGCCATCGCCTCCGACAGGGTAATCGGGATGCCTGATGCGGTTGAAATCACGGCGGCGTCGAAGGGGCCGTTTCCAGTACCGCTCGTCGTGCCTTCGGCGAGAAGCTGGCCGGACGATGTGGACGTGATCCGGAAGCGGAACTGATCGTTGGCGTCGATGCGCGCGCCGGTGATGACCTTGTCCAGCGTGATCGATGCAAACCGCACCGCGAACATCATGCCCTGTAGGCCCGCGCCGTCCATCTCGGCGGTTACGAGCGTGGGCGAATTCGAACCGGCGATGTAGGCACCGACGCGTCCAGTCTGTCCGCCGCCTGCCATGTTGAGGGTCGCGGTGTTCTCGCCGGTCAGCACAGGCATTTGCGTGCCACTGATCGGTGGCACGTCGTCGAGGATGGCCCAGGGCGAACCATTTGTCGTGAATTCCAAGTACTCCGCATTGTCGGTCGATTCGCCGTCCGCCACCACGAAGGCATAGTCGGAGACGCTGGCAACGCCCGGAGGCGGGACGATAGCGATATTTTCGAAGCGAAAACTGACTGTCGACCCGCTGTTCCGCATATAGAGGATGGGCCGTCCAGGGATGCCCAGAAACGCACTGTTCCCGACGGCGGCTCCGCTCCAGCTGGGCGCCGTTCGCGCGTTTGCCGCCGTCGCCGCGCTGCTGGCGGCCTTCAGCGTGAATGTCAGCTGCGATCCATCGGACAGATCAAAACTGAAGGGCTGGCCAGTCCCGCTGCGCGCAGCCGCATCGTCATAGCTCGTGAAGTCGAGCCAACAATATGTTTGCCAGCTCGGAGGCGCAGTCCCGGCGGACGTCGCAGGCGCACAGACTGCCGCCCGTACTGGCGAGGCATCGATCACGCCGAAGAGAAGCGCAACCACAGCCAGCAGGGCGACAGTAAGAGGTGACCGCAAACGCATGACGCGCGTGATGTATCACCCGCGTGTTAACCATCCGTTCTAAAGGCGCGCGGCCCGTTGCCTAGAACGTGATCCCGATGCTTGCTGCATAGCTTTGGCCGCGGTCGAAAACGTTGCGGTCGATGCGGCTGCCGTTGAACTCCTGGAATTCCTCATATTCGGTACCGAGGAGGTTACGGGCTTCAAGCTTCAGCTCTGCGGTCACGCCGCCCAATTCGATGCCTTGGCGAATGACGACATCGAGATCGACGCCCGGCTTTTCGACGAACGGAATGGCGGCAATCTCTCCTGCGGACGTGGCCGATACGAAGCGGCTGGTCACGCGCTCGGACGCGTAGTTCAGGAGGATCGTCTGTTGTGACAGGCCCTCTGAGTCCTCGAGGCCGATTTGGAAATTGACAAGATGATCGGACTGGCCGGTGAGTGGTTCGCCGTCGGTAAACAGCGTGTTGGCGGCAACCAGACGGCCTTCATTGTTGATGACCTGCTCCGATCCGACGGAAATCGAGGAGTCGGTGAAGGTGTAGTTCGCGACGACGACGAGATCGCGCGTCTCGAGGAAGCCCGAGTCCGCCAGCGTGAAGCGCTTCTGCACCTCCGCCTCAGCACCGTAGAGTTCCGCGCCCGGCGCATTGGCGAAGGTCGTAAAGAAGGCCTCGCCCTGCACGAAGGCGACCGCCTCAATGGGGTTCTCGATATCCTTGTAGAAACCAGCGAGGCTGATCGTCTCGTTACGGCCGGGATAAAATTCGAAACGAACCTCCGCGTTCGTCAGTTCGGAATCGTCAAGAAACTGGTTGCCGATGAAGGTGCGGTTCGATTCGATGTCCAAGAACTGCTGCGGCGCGAGCTCGCGAAACTGCGGCCGGGCGATGGTGCGTGATGCGGCCAGACGCAGCTGCATATCTTCGGCGAAGTTCCAGGTCAGTGTGCCCGCCGGCAGGAAATAGTCGTTTTCCAGCCGCGTGTTGACGAGGCTCGCATCGCCGCCCGAGCCGACACCGCCGAAAATATCGAACGTGTCGATCGTCTGCGTTGCGTCCTCGTAGCGGACGCCGAGCGTCCCGCGGACGAAGTCGACGGGTTCGATTTCGGCCTGCGCATAGACGCCGTGGATCTCGAGCCCGGCATCATAGTCGATGACCTCGCCGCCCGCCGACTGTTCGCGGATGGTCACGTCGAAATTGCGGACGATAAAGTCGGACGTCAGGAAATCAGGACGCAGCTGGATGATCGTGTCGGGAAGCGCGCCGTCCGCGCGGTAGATGAAGTTCCGGCGAAAACTCTCGCGGGTCGTATCCGTATAGGCATAGCCGCCCGACAGCGTGATCGGTGTCGCCGTTGGCAGGTCGTAGGCAAGGTCAACGGCTCCGGCGTAGAGATTCTCTTCTAGCTCGGAAAAGGCGATCGTGGCGCTGCCGCCTCGGCCGCGTGAGCCGAGATCGTTGACGAAATCACCGATCTCCTCGTCGAAGGCGTAGCGGAAGCCGCGCTCATAAGGGCTTTCGCGCTGTGTGTTCGCGTAGCTTCCCCGGAAGTCCGCACTGATGTCACCGAAGTCGAACTCCGCGACGAGCTGCGTGTTGATCAACTGCCGCTCGAACCAGGTCGTACGCTGCAGCAACTGATCCTCGAAACCGTCGGG
>JBAUIQ010000319.1:0-4928 GCA_049683075.1 Pacificimonas sp. | reverse complement strand
GGGCATCACCTACACGCAAGTCGCGCAATATTGCGTTCTGATCTTTGCCTATCTCGTTCCGGCAATCTTCATCAGCTTCCTGATGACGGGCAATCCCGTGCCGCAGTTGGGCCTTGGTAGCCAACTGTCGGATGGCGGCGGCTACATGCTCGCAACGCTCGACGCGACTTTGGTCGACCTCGGTTTTACGGCTTTCACGGAAGGCACCAAGTCCACCATCGACATCTTCGCCATTACCGCCGCGCTGATGCTGGGGACGGCTGGCCTGCCACATGTCATCGTTCGCTTCTTCACCGTGCCGACGGCCGCGGATGCGCGCAGGTCGGCGGGCTGGGCGCTGGTATTCATCGCAATGCTTTATCTGACGGCGCCCGCCGTTGGCGCATTCGCGCGCTTGAACTTCGTCGATACTGTGCAGGACTCCGCCTATGATGCCCTGCCCGAATGGTTCCGAACGTGGGAGGACAATGGGCTGGTCGCGTTCGCGGACAAGGACGGCGATGGACGATTGACCTATGCCGTGGGCGAGGCAACCGACGGCGCGCCGATCTATGGCGAAACACGCGGCACAAGCGGCGAGCGAGCTGTCATGAACCCGGCAGCCAGCAGTCCGAACGAAGTCTACGTCGACCGCGATATCATGGTGCTGGCGCTTCCCGAAATTGCGCAATTGCCCGGCTGGGTCATCGCGCTCGTTGCAGCTGGCGGCCTGGCCGCAGCCCTATCGACGGCCGCGGGGCTTTTACTCGTCATCTCAACGGCGGTCAGCCATGACCTTCTGAAATCGACGTTCAAGCCCGGGATTTCCGAACGCGGCGAGCTGATGGCGGCACGCATCGCGGCGGCCTCAGCTATCGTCATCGCGGGCGTCCTCGGCATCTATCCGCCCGGGTGGGTCGCCGAAGTCGTCGCTTTCGCCTTCGGCCTGGCCGCAGCTTCGCTGTTCCCGGCCATCGTCATGGGCATCTTCTCGGTCCGAATGAACCGCGAGGGCGCGATCGCCGGCATGGTGACAGGGCTGGTCTTCACCTTCGTCTACATCGCCTGGTTCAAATTCGTAGCGCCAGAGACCAACAATTCCGGGCATTGGCTGTTCGGCATCTCCCCCGAGGGCATCGGGACGATCGGGATGCTGTTGAACGTGACCGTGGCGATAGGAGTTTCGACCATGACGCGTGACGTTCCCGGAGAAGTTCGAGCATTGGTTCACGCCATCCGCATGCCGTGAGCAAAGATGGGCAGTCATGTCGGCAGGTTTTACACTTTCGGGTCCGTAACGAGGCCGGAGTGACATCGCGCATCTGAAAATAAAACATTAATCTAGATTGGCATGAGCTCTGCATGGGAGACTGCGGAGTAAGCGTTCGCCTTTTCACTGGCCCTGAGAAGGGCGCCCAATTTGGGGAAAAAACGATGAAACCAATTGCTTTCTGTCTTCCTATTGCCGCTTCGCTTTGCGTTGCTACAGCCGCGAATGCGGTGCCAGTCGACCTCGAGCTCGCGCTCCTCGTCGACGTGTCCGGCAGCGTGGATAGCAATGAATTTAACCTGCAGCGCCAGGGCTATATCGATGCGTTCAACAACTCGAACGTTGTCGACGCTATCGAGAGCGGCGCTATCGGTTCTATCTCCGTCACCTACATTGAGTGGTCGGGCTCGACGCAGCAGAGTCAACTCGTCGGCTGGACGGAAATTTCGGATCAGACGTCTGCGTCTGCGTTCGCGTCCGCAATCGCGGGTACCTCTCGTCCCTTTGGCGGTTCGACAGCTATCGGCTCTGCGATCACGTTTTCCGTCCCGCTCTTTTCGGGCAACGGTTTTGAAGGCACGCGGAACGTCATCGATGTCTCTGGCGATGGTACGAACAACAGCGGAGGCGCCCCGAGCACTGCCCGTGACTTCGCGCTCGCCAACGGTATCGATACGATCAACGGCATCACAATCAACGGCGCGACGAACGGTCTGCTCACCTACTATGAGAACAACGTGATCGGTGGTCAGAACGCGTTCGCAATAAACGCGGCAAGCTTCGAAGACTTCACGGCAGCAATTCAAGACAAGCTGATCCGCGAAATTCGCGAAGAGGTTCCTGCTCCGGGGGCGCTTGGTCTTCTCGGCCTTGGCATTCTCGGCATCGCAGCCGCTCGCCGTCGCAAGGCGTAAGGGTTGGTTGGTCAGCTACGCTGCTGACAAAAGCTAAGTGGGCTCGTCCGCGCATCTCGTGCGGGCGGGCCTTTTCTTTTGTGACGATGTCGCCAAGTAGCTTCTCACGATGCTGAGGCAGTATGAACTTGTCGAGAAAGTCAGAGCCTATGATCCGGAAGCGGACGAGGACCTCATCAATCGCGCCTATGTTTTCAGTCTGAAGGCGCATGGGTCGCAGAAGCGGGCTTCCGGCGATCCTTATTTCTCGCACCCCGTAGAGGTGGCGGGCATCCTCACCGACCTCAAGATGGACGATGAGACCATCGCGACGGCAATCCTTCACGACACCGTGGAGGACACCGTGGCGAGCCCGGAGCAAATTCGCGAGCTGTTTGGCGACAACGTCGCGCGCCTCGTCGATGGCGTCACGAAATTATCGAAGATCGAAGCGCAGACCGACAGTGAGCGCGCCGCCGAGAACCTCCGCAAATTTCTCGTGGCCATGTCTGGTGATATCCGCGTCCTCCTCGTGAAGCTCGCGGATCGCCTGCACAATATGCGGACGCTGCATCACATTCCGAAGCCGGAAAAGCGCCGCCGAATCGCGCGTGAAACCATGGATATCTACGCCCCGCTCGCCGAGCGGATCGGCATGTATCAGTTCATGGACGAGATGAAGGAGATCGCCTTTCGCGAGCTGGAACCCGAAGGATATGATCTTGTCACAACGCGGCTTGCAGATATGCGTGAAGACGGGACGGGCGAACTCGATGAGATCGCGGAAGACGTTCGCACAACGCTCGGAACTCACGGCGTCGACGCTCTCGTCACCGGCCGTGAAAAACGTCCCTACTCCATCTGGCGCAAGATGCAGGAACGCCACATCGCCTTCGAGCAAATGTCGGATGTCCTTGCCTTTCGCGCGCTCGTCGACACGCCCGACGATTGCTATCGCGCGCTCGGCATCATCCACCAGAAATGGTCGGTCGTTCCGGGTCGTTTCAAGGACTTCATTTCTACGCCGAAGCGCAATGGCTATCGCAGCCTGCACACGACCGTCGCGTTCACGAAAAGCCGCCGTGTCGAGATCCAGATCCGTACGCACCGGATGCACGACGAGGCGGAAAACGGCCTCGCGGCGCATTGGGCATATAAGACCGATGGCGATGAGGCGGCGGGTGCGCGCACGGGCGAATATCCTTGGATCCAGGACCTTCTCGATATTCTCGATCACGCGGCCAGCCCCGAAGAGATGCTGGAGCAGACGCGCATCGCGATGTATCAGGACACAGTCTTCTGCTTCACGCCGAAGGGTGAATTGATCCAGCTGCCAAGAGGCGCCTCGGTCATCGATTTTGCTTTCGCAGTACATACGGATGTCGGATGCACGGCTGTCGGCGCGAAGATCAACGGGCGGCAGGTTCCACTTAGGAACCGGCTGACGAATGGCGATCAGGTCGAGATACTGAGGTCGGAGTTTCAGGAACCGGAAGCGAGCTGGGAAGGCTTCGCGGCGACGGCGAAAGCGCGCGCCGCGATCCGGCGACATGTTCGCCTGAAACATCGCGACGAAGCGCTGCGGCTTGGACAAATGATTTACGACGAGGCGGTCGCGCGTCTCGATGGTGACGTGACGCAGAAGGCGTTTCGCGAGGCGTTGAAGACGCTCAAACTGAATGGCGAGGAAGAGTTGCACGAAAAGCTCGGTGCGCAGGAAATTACGAGCGATCAGCTGATCGATGCGCTGGCACCCGGATTGTTTGCGATGCGCCGTCGCACGAGGGCCAAGAGAGGGACTCGCGGCCAGATTTCAATCAAGGGCCTCACACCCGGCGTTTCCGTGCATCTCTCCAATTGCTGCCATCCTATTCCTGGCGACAGGATCGTCGGCGTGCGGCGCGACGCCGATGCCGATGGCGCGCGCGGCGTGGACATTCACGTCGTCGATTGCGGCAAGTTGGCCGACCTTTCAGACAAACGCTGGCTCGATCTCGGCTGGGGCGCGGACTCCGACCGGGGTACCGCGCGCCTCGTCCTCATCTTGAAAAACACCTCCGGCGCGCTGGCGACAGTGACCAAGATTCTCGCGCAGGCGGAGGCGAATATCCTCAATATGAACGTTCGCGACCGCGACACGATTTTCGGTACATTTGCCTTCGATCTGGAAGTGGACAACCTCGAACACCTTACGCATATCATCGCCGCCCTTCGAACCAGCGAGGCGGTAACATCGGTGGAGAGGGAACGGAAATGACCGAAGACGAGACGCTCGCCGAATTCCGCGCCGCCGACGCCCTTTTGGAAGGTCATTTCATCCTGTCGTCGGGCCTCAGAAGCCCGAAGTTCTTGCAGTGCGCGCGTGTGCTGATGGACCCGCAGCGGGCCATGCGGCTGGCGGGAGGTCTGACGCTACAGATTCCGGAACATGTTCGGGAACAGATCACCGCCGTCGTCTCGCCTGCCATGGGCGGCATCATCATCGGTTATGAAATGGCACGCGCCCTCGGCGTCGATTCGATGTTTGTCGAGCGGCCGTCGGGGACGTTCGAGCTCCGCCGCGGCTTTCGCCTGAAGCCTGGTCAGAAGGTCTTCATGATGGAGGACGTCGTCACGACCGGGCTCTCCTCGCGCGAAGCCATCGCCGCGATCGAGGAGGTTGGCGGCGACGTAATCGCAGGCGGCTGCCTGGTGGATCGCTCGAATGGGACCGCCGATATCGGCGTCCCGCTCTACAGCCTCCTGAAGCTTGACGTCCCGACCTACGAAGCGAGCGATCTTCCGCC
>JBAUIQ010000318.1:0-3656 GCA_049683075.1 Pacificimonas sp. | reverse complement strand
CCTGTAAGGTGAATGAGAAGGGCGCGCTGTCCAGCGGCACTGTTGCCGCCGCCTTCGACGCAGCCGGCGTCGAAACATTGGTTGGCGACTGGACCAGTGCCGACCCAGTCATCACCGAATTTCTTGGTCGGCACGGGCGCGCGGGCGTCCCCCTCTATCTTTACTACGCGCCCGGTGAGGACGCTCAAATTTTGCCTCAGCTGCTCAGCATCGATATCCTGACGGCGTTGACGGAGACGAGCTGATGCTGAAGCTGGAATTCTGCCTAACGCGCCTGCCCGCGCTCAGCCTTGACGAATTTCAGACCTATTGGCGCAAAACGCACGCGCCGCTTGTCGCGGCCGCGAAAGATGCTCTCGCCATTCGCCGCTATGTGCAGGTTCATACGGTCGACAATCCGCTGGCTTCGCGTCTGACCGACGCTCGCCCGGGTATGCCCGCCGATGACTATGACGGCATTGCAGAGCTCTGGTGGGACGGCTGGGACAGCCTCGTGGATGCGATGCAGACGGAAGAGGGCGCACGACATGGCGCCATTCTCGCTGGGGATGAGGCGAAGTTCATCGACTTCACGCGCTCACGCATTTTTTTCGGCGAAGAACATCGGATCATTGGAGACTGACATGAAAATCATCGCTCTCGCCGCGGCCGTCGCCATCGCCGCACCTGCTCTCGCCGCGCCCCGTGTCGGTCAGCCAGCGCCGGATTTTGCGGCAAAGGCGGCTTCTGGCGAAACCATTAGGCTCTCCAATTTCAAGGGGAAGACCGTCGTCCTGGAATGGACCAACAAGGGCTGCCCCTATGTCGTCAAACACTATGCGAGCGACAACATGCAGACGCTTCAGGAGAAGGCTGCCGAGAACGGGATTATATGGCTGACCGTCAACAGCGGCGCGCCGGGCAAACAGGGCCATGTCGATGCGGACGGAGCGATGGCCGAAATGGCCGAATACGATACGACGCAGACGGCCTATCTGCTCGATGCGGACGGCAAGGTCGGGAAGCTCTATAACGCCAGCGCCACGCCTCACATGTACATCGTCGCCCCCAATGGTGACTTGACCTACATGGGCGCCATCGACGACCGCCCGACCAGCGATCAAGGCGACATCGAAGGCGCGACGAACTACGTGACTGCGGCGCTGGACGCGATGGCGGCGGGCGACAAGCCGTCCCCCGCTGCCACGCGTGCCTATGGCTGTTCGGTAAAGTACGGCGGTTAGAGGCCCCATCCACCTCCGGCGCGGATTGTCTCGCCCGTGACCCAGCGGCTATCTGGTCCTGCCAGGAACGCGACGGCATCTGCGATGTCGTCAGCCTGCCCGATACGCTTTAGGGCTTGCTGCGACATCGCGCCCTGACGACCTTCCTCACTTTTCAAGAACGTCGCCATGTCTGTCTCGATCGCACCGGGCGCGACGGCGTTCACACGGACGCCCTTCGGTCCCAGAAGCGCCGCAAAAGTCAGGACGGCCGTATCGATCGCCCCCTTCGTCATCGCATAGGCAGGCGCGCCGGTGAACGCCGTCTGCGCCACAACGGACGACAAGAAGATGACGTGCGCGTCGTCTGCTAGTTGATCCTGAAGCTTTTGCAGAAGGAAGAACGGCGCGCGAACATTCACCGCGAATTGCTCATCGAAGCTCTCCGTGGTCTGCGCGTCGAGGTCCAACATGTGGGCGATCCCGGCATTGTTCACCAGGACGTCGAGTTTCCGTCCGTCCAACACCTTGGCGGCAGCCTTCGCGAGCCGCGCGGGTCCGTCGGCGTCGGAAAGGTCCGCCTGGAGGACATACGCGTTGCGACCCTTCTTCTCGATCGTGGCTGCGACGTCGCGAGCAGCGTCTTCGCTGCCGCTGTAATGGACGATCACATCCGCGCCGTCGTCAGCCAAGCGCAGAGCAGTAGCGCGGCCAAGGCCACGACCGGCCCCGGTGACGAGAGCAATCTTGCTGTTGAGTTTCTCAGACATTGGTTCACTCCTCTGATCGTGCGACGGGCATCCGCCGCTTCATTTCATGATCTATGAACCGACACCGACGTTTCAAGTTTCATGAAACGTAGAAATGAAAACTTGGGCGTCCTATATTCGGTCTATGAACAGCATTCCTCACCCATCTTCCGACGCCCTTTGCCTCGATCGCTTGCTCGCCGCCGTCGCCGACCCGGATCGACGCGCAATTCTTATGGCGTTGAAAGATGGTCCACTGCCTTGCAGCGAATTGTTGCCGGAACGACCGCGCTCGACCGTCTCGGTACATTTGAAATTTTTGAGGGAAGCTGGACTGATAGAGCAGGAGCGACAGGGTAAGCTCATCATGAATCGGCGCGCCGAGGCCGGTGCGTTCGCCCGATTTCCTGACCTTTTGTCGGCATTGGAGAAAGCCGATGCAGCGAGTTCTTGAGAAAGCACGATCATCGAGCCGTGGATGAGGGTTTTCGGGGCAAGCCAGCTCCGCTAGCGAACGTGGATGACCGACCGCATTCGTATCGCCGTGCTTGGGGCGTCCGGCTACACCGGCGCTGACCTCGTGCGCCTCGCGCTGACACACCCGAATGTCGAGATCGTCGCTCTGGGAGCGAACGCGAAGGCCGGGCAGTGGATGGCCGATATATGGCCGCATCTCCGGATGTATCCGGAGCTGCCTCGGCTCACCACCGTCTCCGAGATCGACTTCGGCGAAACCGACGTCGTTTTCGGTTGCCTGCCGCACGCCACCAGCGCCAAGCTGCTCTCCAGCCTCGAGGGTCCGCGCATCATCGATCTCAGCGCCGACTTCCGTCTCGACGATCCTGACATTTATGCGGAATGGTATGGCGGTCCGCACGAAGCCCCTGCCCTGATGACGGAGGCCGTCTACGGTCTTACAGAATTTGCAGAGCACGCACTTCGCAAGGCGAAGCTCGTCGCCTGTCCGGGCTGTTATCCGACCGCCGCACTTCTCGCTCTGCTGCCGCTTGTCGAGGGCGATCTGATTGATCCGGAGAGGATCGGGATCATGGCGATGTCGGGGGTGACGGGGGCTGGTCGTGCGGCAAAGGAAGGAATGTTGCATGCCGAGGTCAGCGAAGCCGTCCACCCCTATGGACTGGCCGGTCACAGGCACATGCCGGAGATCGAGCAGGAAATCGGCAAGCGCGTCGGGCGCGAGGTCCGGGTCGGCTTCGTACCGCACCTTCTGCCGATGAACCGCGGCGAGCTTGAAACGATTACCGTCGAGATGACAGACGGGCAGACGGTGGAAAGCCTTCGGAACGCTCTTGCCGACCGGTATACAAATGCGCCGTTCGTACATCTGCTGCCGGACGGCGTCGCTCCAGCGACCAGGATGGTCCGCGGCTCGAACCATGCCGTCATGAATGTCTTCGCAGACCGGATCCCGGGTCGCGCTCTGGTTATTGTCGCCATTGACAATTTGGTGAAAGGGTCGGCCGGTCAGGCGATCCAGAATATGAACCTGATGTTCGGTCTGCCCGGAACCGCCGGACTGACACAGGCACCGCTGTTCCCATGATGATCGAGACCGAACGCCTGATCCTTCGCGACTGGCAGGAGGAGGATCGTGAACCTTTCGCAGAGTTGAATGCGCACCCCGAGGTGATGGCGACGCTGGGTCCGGTCATGACCCGGGAACGGAGCGATGCGCTGATCGACG
>JBAUIQ010000317.1:0-5139 GCA_049683075.1 Pacificimonas sp. | reverse complement strand
CTCGGTGCAGGCGCACGCACCACCTTCGGCAGCGAAGCGGCGCGGCAGGCGGACCGCGTTCTCGGCGTCGTCCAGGGTGACGGCTGGCACGCGACGGTAGCGGACACCTGGTGGGCGGCGCGGCAGGCGCTCGATCTCGTGGACGTCGAATATGATCAGGGCGACCTCGCCGACAGCGAAGCCATCGAAGCTGCCATGGCGGCGGCGCTCGACGACGAAGCGACAGGCACGGCGTTCCGGGAAGCGGGAGACGCGCCCGCAGTGTTGGAGCAGGCCGACGAGATAGTCACTGCCGACTATGGCGTGCCCTTCCTCGCCCATGCCTGTCTCGAGACGATGACCGCCACGGCCCGGGTGGGCGACACGCAGGCGGAGATCTGGATTCCGACCCAGTCGCAGTCGATGGTGGCGTGGAAGGTTGCCGACGCCCTCGATATCCCGGCCCGGGATGTGCGCGTCTACCCAACGCTCCTCGGCGGCGGCTTCGGGCGCAAGGCGGAGGTCGACGCCGCCGTGCAGGCTGTCCTGATCGCGCGCCGCATGGCCCGCCCGGTACAGCTGATCTGGCATCGCGAAGAGGATATGGCACAGGACAAGTTTCGGCCCGCCGTCCGCGCCCGGATGCGCGCCACCCTCGGCCCCGACAAGCGCATCGCCGCGATGGATGCCAAGCTCGCCGCGCCCAATCTCGGCGCCAGTATGATGCGCCGGATCATGCCCCGGTTCGCGAATGACGGCGATACCGGCTCGATGCTCAAGGGCATCGGCCCTGCCCCCTACAACATCCCCGCCTTTCGCGCCGTCCATGCCGATGTGCCGACCCCCGTGCCGCTCGGCTATTGGCGCTCGGTCGAGCACAGTTACACCGCCTTCTTCGCCGAAGGCATGATGGACGAGCTGGCCGCGCGCGCCGGGCTCGACCCCCTCACCTTCCGCCTGCGCCATATGGACGACAACAGCAGGGAAGCCCGCGCACTGAAGCTTGCCGCCGCGCGGGGCGCCCTGACCGGGCCAGTCCCTGAAGGTACAGGCCGCGGCATCGCTTTCCACACCAGCTTCGGCAGTCACGTCGCGCAGGTTGCCGAGGTCGAGGCGGATGGCCAAGGCTCGATCGCGGTGAAGCGCGTCACCTGCGTCATCGACTGTGGCCAGGTCGTCAATCCCGACATCGTGAAACAGCAGATGGAGGGTGGCATCATCTTCGGCCTGACCGCCGCGCTCTACGGTCAGATGCGTTTCATGGACGGCGAGCCCGAGGCGCTGAACTTCGGCGGCTACCCACTGCTGCCAATGTACGAAACGCCCGACATCGACGTCGAGATCGTTGAATCTGCAGAGGCTCCGGGAGGTGTCGGCGAACCCGGCACCCCGCCCATCGCCTCCGCCGTCGCGAACGCCGTCTACGCCGCCAGTGGCCAGCGCCTCAGACAGATGCCGTTTCTCGCCTAGAGCGGCTTCTCATAAATTCGGTAGGTCTTTGTAACCTTGCTATCGATGACGTCGGCGATGGCGAGCATTCCCTTATTGTCGTCGAGAATCCAGCCGATCTCACCGCGGGTGGCGCCGTAATTCTTAATGGCGGCGCGGCGGATATATTCGATCATAAGAAAGGCCATGAAGGTCGCCATGCGTCCGGACTGATGCGCCTTCCGGACGCCCATCAGCGGAACACGGACGCGGTTCACTTTCGGTTTCCTGAGGCGCCAGAGCAGCTTCGCCCAGCCAAAAGGAAAAAGCTTGCCATTAAGGTCATGGGTAAGCTCGTTGATGTCGGGAAGAGTCATCATGAAGGCGACCGGTTCACCGTCGAGTTCGGCGATGCGAATAAGATCCTCATAGACGATTGGCTTCAGCTTCTTGCCGACATGCGCAACTTCGGCATCGGTAAGCGGGACGAAGCCCCAGTTGTCGGACCAGGCATCGTTCAGGATCTCTAGGATCAGCGCTGCCTCCTCGTCGAAGCGAGACTTGTCGACATTGCGGATATTGAGCCGTTTGGATTTTTCGGCGGCGCTGACGAGGCGACCGACGGCGTCCGGGAAGCCTTCGGCGATCGGGAGTTCGTAGGCGTAGAGATCGCGGAGTGGCTGATGCCCGGCAGCCTCAACCATCGCTTCGTAGCGCGCCAGATGATGTCCCATCATGACGGTCGGCGGCAGGTCGTGACCACCAATCAGGAGACCGGGCTCGTCCCAAATGGAGAGGCTGAACGGGCCCAGCATTCGCGTCATGCCCTTGGCACGCAACCAATCCGCGGCGGCGGCAAACAAGGCGTCAGTGATCGCCTGGTCGTCTTCGGCTTCGAACATGCCCCACTGGCCGGTGCCCGCGCCCATATGCTGCAGGACGAGATCGTCCACCTGCGCGGAGATGCGCCCAACGACCTCACCATCACGCAGTGCCAGGAAGAACGCCGCCCGCCCGTGCAGGAACCAGGGATTGCCCTTGGATCCGCCGATCAACGCGTGAACGTCGACCTTCAGCGGCGGACGCCATGCCGGATCGTCCTTGTAGAGCCGGAATGGCAGGTCGACGAAGCGCGAGCGGTCGTCGCCCGTCTCGACGCGCTTGATCTCGATCATGCGGTTACTCAGCCGCTTCGCTCAATTCCGGCGGCGTCCAGGTCAGCCGCGGCTTCCGCGCCGCCGCCGTCTCGTCGAGCCGCTTCAGCGGTGCGTGATAGGGCGCGCTCGTGAAGCGTGCCGTGTCACCCGACTTGGCGGCGTCCGCCAGTGCGCGCATTGTGTCAACAAAGGCATCGAGCCCTGCCTTCGATTCCGTTTCGGTCGGTTCGACCAGCATCGCGCCATGCACCACCAGGGGGAAATACATCGTCATCGGATGATAGCCCTCATCGATCATAGCCTTGGCGAGATCGAGAGTCGTGACGCCCGTATCGTCGAGCCACTCGTCCGAGAACAGCGCCTCGTGCATGCAGGGACCTGAGTCCGCGAACGGCGCGGACATGACGCCCTCCAAACGGCGAAGCAGGTAGTTGGCGTTGAGGACGGCATCTTCCGCCACCTGCTTCAGGCCATCTGCGCCATGCGATTTCATGTAGGACAGCGCGCGGACGAACATGCCCATCTGGCCGTGAAACGCGACCATGCGGCCGAAACTGTCCGAATGTTCGCCGGACTGCGCCTGCTCTTCCTCGACCAGTTCATACTGATCGTCGTTCGTTTTCCGAACGAACGGCAAGGGCGCGAAGGGCGCGAGCCGTTCCGAGAAGACAACAGGGCCTGAACCTGGGCCGCCGCCGCCGTGCGGCGTCGAGAAGGTCTTGTGAAGGTTGATGTGCATGGCATCGACGCCAAGGTCGCCGGGCCGCACCTTGCCCACGATCGCGTTGAAGTTTGCGCCGTCGCAATAGACATAGCCGCCCGCCGCATGGACGGCGTCGCTGATGGCCTTAAGGTCCGGCTCGAACAAGCCGCAGGTGTTGGGATTTGTGATCATCACGCCCGCGACGTCGGGGCCGAGCTTCGCCTTCAGCGCGGCAAGATCGACGCGACCTTCGGGTGTCGCGGGGATCGAGTCGACATCATAGCCGCAAAAGGCCGCCGTCGCTGGGTTCGTGCCGTGCGCCGATTCCGGAACGAGGACCACCTTGCGCGGATCACCCGCCGCCTCGTGCGCCGCGCGGATCGCCAGCATGCCGCACAGCTCGCCATGGGCGCCCGCCTTCGGGCTCATCGCCACCTCGGGCATCCCGCAGAGCGTCTTCAGCCACGTTGCCAGTTCGTCGATCAGTTCAAGCGCGCCCTGCACAGTGTGGATCGGCTGCATCGGGTGCACATCGCCAAAGCCAGGGAGGCGCGCCAGCTTCTCGTTCAGCCGCGGATTGTGCTTCATCGTGCAGCTGCCGAGGGGGAACAGTCCCATGTCGATCGCATAGTTCATACGCGAGAGGCGGGTGTAGTGCCGCACGACCTCCGGTTCGGCGAGACCCGGCAGGCCGATCTCGCGGTTGCGTTCCAGTCCGCCGAGACGCGTTTCGACCTCGGGAATGTCGGGCAGATCGACGCCCGTCGTGTCCGTGCCGCCGATCTCGAAGATCAACGCTTCGTCGAGGATCAGGGCGCGATTGCCCGAAAATGTGCCGTGTACAGCCGCACCATCGTCATTCGCGGCCTGCGGCGTCGTCTGGCGTCCGGTTTTCAGCATCAGGAAAGCGCCTTTTCATATGCGGAAACAAGGGCGTCGATGTCGTCATCGCTGACCGTTTCGGTGACGGCGAGCGTGACGTAATTGTCGAGTTCGGGCCTGCCGGCGAACAATCTGCCGAGCGCCACGCCGCCAAGCACTGGCGCGCTGCCATTTGTCTCAGCCATCTTGCGAATGAATGGACGTGCGTCACGGTCCAGCTTCAGCGTGAACTCGTTGAAAAACGCACCATTCACCACCTGAATCCCATTCACCGCCGCCAAGCGCTCGGCGACCTGGCAGGCGTGGGCGTGATTGAGCGCGGCGAGTTTTCGCAGGCCAGCCTCGCCCAACAGGCTCATGTGAATGGTAAAGGCCAACGCCATCAGGCCGCTGTTCGTACAGATGTTTGAAGTCGCCTTTTCGCGGCGGATGTGCTGCTCGCGCGTCGACAGCGTCAGGACGAAGCCGCGCTTTCCATCGGCATCGACGGTTTCGCCGCAAAGGCGACCCGGCATTTGCCTGACATGCTTCTGGTTACAGGCGAACAGCCCGAGATACGGGCCGCCGAAGTTCAACGCGCCGCCGATGGACTGTCCTTCGCCCACGACGATGTCCGCGCCCATTTCCCCGGGGGACTTAACCGCGCCTAGCGACACGACCTCGGTGACCACGGCGACCAGCAGTGCGCCCTTCGCGTGACAAGCGGCAGCGAGGTCTGAGAGGTCCGCAACATGCCCGAACAGGTTCGGATTCTGCACGACGACACAGCTAGTATCTTCATTGATCGCCGCGATCAGCGCGGCAAGATCGTCACCCGGCGCGCCCTCGTCCATTTCTGGGTCGAAGACCTCAACCGCATCATCGGTAAAGTGCGTCAGTGTTTTCGCAACGGCGGCATAATGCGGATGCACCCCGCCGGAGATCAGCGCCCGCTTCCGCCGCGTGACGCGCCGCGCCATGAAGATCGCCTCCACACAGGCGGTCGAACCA
>JBAUIQ010000316.1:0-6208 GCA_049683075.1 Pacificimonas sp. | reverse complement strand
GGTCCCGTCGCCGACGCCACGGCCGTCGACGTCGCCGTAAAGACTGCACGCGCGGCTCAGCCCGCCTGGGAAGCGACGCCGATCGCCGAGCGACGGGAGCTTTTGCAGCGCTATCAGAACGCCGTCCGGGACCGGGCGGACGATCTGGCACGCATGATCGCGCGCGAAACCGGAAAGCCGTTCTGGGAAACCAAGACCGAGGTCGCGGCGACCATGGGCAAGGTCGATATCTCCGTTCAGGCCTATCAGGAACGGACCGGCAGCCGCGTGAAGGAAGGCGACGATTTCGCACAGGCGCTTAGGCATCGCGCACATGGCGTGCTCGGGGTGCTCGGACCGTATAATTTTCCGGCTCACCTTCCGAATGGCCATATCGTGCCAGCACTTCTCGCTGGGAACACGATCGTTTTCAAACCGAGCGAGCTGACCCCAGGGACGGCGGCCCTGATGAAGGAGTGCTGGGACACAGCTGGACTCCCGGATGGTTGCCTACAGGTTGTGCAGGGTGCCGGCGATACGGGTGCGGCGCTGTCGGGGCATGGCGGGATCGATGGGCTGTTGTTCACCGGCAGCGCGCGGACGGGGCATATGCTCGAGCGTCAGTTCGCGGAAACTCCCGGCCGCATTCTCGCGCTCGAGATGGGCGGCAACAACCCGCTCGTCGTTTGGAACTTGCACGAGCAGGATCTCGATGCGGCGGCGGCGCTGATCGTGCAGTCGGCTTATTTGTCCTCAGGTCAGCGCTGCACCTGCGCTCGGCGACTCATCGTCGAAGATGGTAAGCAAGACGAGCTGATTGCACGCGTTGCCGATCTCGCCGGGGATTTGATCGTCGGCGCACCCTTCGACGACCCGGCTCCGTTCATGGGCCCGGTCGTTTCGAACAAGGCGGCGGATGGCCTGCAGAAGCAGGCGCTTTCGCTGGTTGCGAAGGGGGCGAAGCCGATCCTGCCATTCACGCAGCCCGACCCCGACAAGCCGTTCGTGCGCCCGGCGCTGCTCGACGTCACCGATGTCGCAGAGCGCCCGGACGAGGAGATGTTCGGGCCGGTTCTGCAGATGATCCGCGTCGCCGACTTCGACGCTGCAATGGCGGCAGCCAACGACACACGCTTCGGACTGGCCGCAGGCCTGATCGGCGGTGATGAAGATCTGTACGCCGATTTCCGCCGCCGTGCGCGGGCAGGGATCGTCAACTGGAACCGCCCGACCAACGGTGCCTCCTCCGCGGCCCCCTTCGGCGGCGTCGGTCATAGCGGAAACCATCGGCCGAGCGCCTATTATGCCGCCGACTATTGCGCCTATCCGGTCGCGAGCCTCGAGCATGAGAAGGTGCGCGGCGCGATCACGACCGGGCGTACGTCTCTTCTTGAAGCCGAGCTGAGCGAGCCCGAATGAGGGAAATCAATTTCGACGGTCTGATCGGGCCGAGCCACAATTATGCCGGGCTCAGTCTCGGCAACCTTGCCAGTTCGACGAATGCGGGCGCAACATCGAAACCGCGCGCGGCGGCGCTGCAGGGTCTCGGGAAAATGCGCTTCGTCATGGGCCTCGGTCTGCGACAGGGCTTCTTCCTGCCGCATAAGCGACCGAATGCCGACTGGCTGCGCGAGCTTGGTTATTCGGGATCCGACGCGGAGGTTTGTGCGACGGCGGCGGCGGAAGACCCGGCGCTCTTTCGCAATGCGGCCAGCGCGTCGGCAATGTGGACGGCGAATGCGGGGACGGTCTCGCCCGCGCCTGATACAGATGACGGTCGACTACACATCACGACCGCCAATCTTTCCTCCATGACGCATCGCAGCCTCGAGTGGCGAGAGACGGCGCGGCAGCTGCGCGAGATGTTCGCGGACGAGGCGTACTTTGCGGTTCATTCCCCCGTGCCGCCCCGCTTCGGTGATGAGGGCGCCGCGAACTTCATGCGCCTGACGGCGGCGCATGGTGAGCCCGGCGTCGAGATTTTCGTCTATGGCGAGGATCGGGGCGGCCGCTTTCCCGCGCGCCAGAGCCGCTATGCCTCGGAAGCGGTCGCGCGAAAACATGGTGTTTCAGGCGCGATCATCACTGCGCAGTCCGCCGAGGCCATCGAAGCGGGCGCCTTCCACAACGATGTCGTCGCGGTTGCCAACGAAACGGTGCTGTTCGCGCACGAACAGGCATTCGATGACCGCGACTGGCTAATGACCGAGCTCGCGGGGCGTGTGCCGGGCTTCACGCTCGTCGAAGTGCCCGCGAAGGATGTCAGCCTGTCCGATGCCATCGAAAGCTATCTCTTCAATTCTCAGTTGCTGACGCTTCCGGGCGGCGAGACGGTCCTCGTGCTGCCGACGGAATCCCGGGACAATGCCCGAGTAAAGGCGTGGCTGGACGAGAATGTCGGCGGCAATCGTCCGATCCAGGCTGCGCGCTATCTCGATGTGCGCGAAAGCATGCGAAATGGCGGCGGGCCCGCTTGCCTGCGCCTCCGGGTGGTCGTCGACGAGGCGGCAGAAGCGGCCATCGATCCGCGCTATCTGCTCGACGAAGCGAAGGCGGACCGTATGGCGCGCGTGATCGAAACGCACTGGCCGGAAAGCGTAGCGCCGGAAGATCTTTATACGCCTGAGTTCTGGGACACCTGCTGGTCGGCGCGGCGCGCGCTGATGAACGAGCTTGGGTTCGCCTAATTACCGGTGTGCGGCGGCCATCCGGCGGATCGCCTCCACCTTTGCATAAAGCGGTTGCCAGTCATCACGCTCGGCGATGGGCGACCAACACGCCTCCATTTCGTCGATCAGGATCGAGCAGGGGGCGTCGTCGGACCAATAGTCGTGGGCGAGCGCCCCTTCGGCTGGCGCATAGTCGGCAACGGCCTCCCGAAAGGGTTTGAAGGCGACACCTTCATAGCGCTCATCGGCATGTCGCGCCGTCCCGCCGCGCCAGTCGAAGAAGGCACGATCCGGCTCGATATCCGTCGCGGCAAGTGCCGCTTCCCATGTACGGACAACGGTCGCGTCGGCCTCGCCCTGCGGTTCGATGCCCAGCCGCCACAGCATCAGACTTGTCAGTTCCGCCTCGTAGCGATCCGGGAATGACTTGAGCGCCGGGATCAAACTGTCGGCCTCCGCGACGGCGCGAAGGGCGAGGGCGAGTTGGTGAACGTTCCATTGCAGCGCCTCGGCCTGCCGACCGAAGCTGTAAAGTCCGAACTGGTCGAAATAGGCTGCCGTGAAAGCATCGTCCCAGCGCGGGGCGAAGCGCCAGGGGCCATAGTCGAAGCTTTCGCCGGTGATATTGACGTTGTCGGTGTTGAGGACGCCATGAACGAAGCCCGCGACCCGGTAGCTGGCCGCAAGGCGTGCGGCACCGGCGACCGCATGATCGAGGAGAGCTGCGTATCGGTCGGGGGCATCGAGCCCGTCAGGTACGAAGTGCTGTAGGCAATAGTCGACGAGCCTGTCGAGATTGTCGGTTTCGCCAAGATAGGCGAGCCGCTGAAACGTGCCGTAGCGGATGTGGCCGTGGCTTAGCCTGACCATGACGGCGCTTCGCGTCGGACTTGGTTCGTCGCCCCGCTGCAAGGCTTCGCCGGTTTCGATCAACGAGAAGGTGCGGCTGGTTTCGACGCCGAGCGCCTCCAGCATTTCGGTCGCGAGGATTTCGCGCACGCCGCCTTTCAGCGTCAGTCGTCCGTCGCCAGCGCGGCTCCACGGCGTTTGCCCCGAGCCCTTGGTGCCGAGGTCCAGAAGACGGCTATCGCCGTCCCGCATCTGCGCAAACAGAAAGCCGCGTCCGTCGCCAAGGTCTGGATTGTAGGTGCGGAATTGGTGGCCGTGATAGCGCATGGCGAGCGGCTGCGGAAGGTTGTCGTGCAGCGGTTCGAAACGTCCAAAATGCCGGACCCACTCCTCATCGCTAAGACCGTCCAGTCCGACCTCCGACGCGGCGCCGTCATGTCGCCAGCGTAGCGTCGTTTCGGGAAAGTCGGCTGCCGTGACGGGGTCGTAAAACTCATTGCCCAGCGACAGGATCGCGGGCTCGGCGCGGTACGCGGTCAAGCTGGGTCGTTCGCCACGCGCGTCGTGGCGCACTCCGCATTCGGGCAGTCGATGCCGCAGGCAGCGCAGACGAAGCGGATCGTCTCGGCCTCAATCGTCGCGCGTTCGTCGTCGCTGGTGTCTTCATTGAAAGCGAGATCGAGCGCATCACCCACGACGCCGTAAGTGAGGCGGGCGGCGACCTTGATGTTCATGTCCTTCAGGCCGCGTTCTTCCGCCATGGCCGCATATTGCCGCTCGACCCAGTCGACGACGACCTGCTGCGACGCGCGGTAGAAGGGTTCCGCATCCGGATTGCCGTGCATGCCTTGCTTGGTACCGTCAGTCGAGTTCGCGCGGACAAGATTTTCCCAGGTCTGGTGCGTCTCGCAATAGCGAAAGCAGCGGGCAACCGAGATGCCGGGATCGAGATCCTTCAGGTCGTCATCACCCTGCATGGCGACGCACATGCGTTCGCCATAGCCGCGCCCCAGTTCCTCGAGCAGCGCGCGCTTGGAGCCGAAATGATAAAAGATGGACCCTTCGGAGACGTCGGCAGCGCGCGCAATTTCCGCGGTGCCGGTCTTTGCAAATCCCCGCTGCGAAAACAGCTGGTTTGCCGCCTCCAAAACGCGTTGCCTCGTTTCGGCAGGATCATACCGCCGGGCGCGCGTATCGCTTGCACCGCGGGCGGCCAGTCGCGTGGCCATACTCGTCCTCTCACTCCCCAAGGTCCTCAGGCTGATATGGGCGTTTATGAGCGAGAGTCAATTCTACTCAATTTCGCGGTATCACTCCTCAGGCTAGCCGGCCTTCGAGATGCTGACCGAGATATTCCAAGGTGGCGACGCGGCGATATAACCCGCTATCTTCGATCTTCTCGACCCGGAAGAATCGGCTCATATGCGGGTAGTGCAGGTCGATGACCCGCCCCAGAAAGGCGTTCGTCAGCAAGCCGCCATGCTCGTCGCTGATCCGGCCAAGACGCCGCCTGAGCGCATAGGATTGCTGACGTATCCACGGCGGTCGCACGCGAGTTCCCAGCTCCGACAAACGATGTTCGAGCGTTGGATCGCTATCGAAAGAATAGCCGTAGCCTGACGGATAGGCGGCGAGGGTTGGGTCGATGTGATTGAGGAGCGCGCTCTCGAAGCGCCCTGCGTTCTTGAGGGCGATGGGAAGCGTCAGCGCTTCGGCGACGATCCCATGATCGAAGAATGGCATCAGATAGCCGCCTTGGCGTCCGACAAGGCTGATTTCCCGCCCGAAAAAGGCGCGGCAGCGCAGGCGCGGATAGAGCTGCTCGATCATTGCGCGGGGCAGGCGACGCTTCCGGTCGACTTCGCCGACGGCGCGCAGCGCTTTCAGCTCGAGCTTCGTCAGGAAGTCGTCTTCGTCGAAGGCGGACGTGACATCGCCCAGCGTGTAGCGCGTGAAAAACGCGCGGACGACCTCGCGCGCGGTCATGCGACGATCGGCGAGATAGAAGAAGTTGCGGAAGACTTCGCCACAGCCGCCGGAGACCGCGAGTTGCCCACCCTCCTGGCGGGCATGACGCGCGGCTGCGTTCCCGCCATTGTCGAACAGGCCGCCGTCGGTGACAAGCGCGTCGGTCTCGTGGAAATTGCGTTCGACGATGGCGGCGAAGTCGTCCGGCGTGATCGCCTTGTGCTTCGCCTTCTCAAAGACTTCGAGGTCGAAGCCCTCTCCGTCTGAGATGGCTCGTGCAATCTCGACGTCCTCGTCGCCAGGCGCGCCGTAGACGTAGACATGCGGTTTGACACCGGCGTCCCGCAAGAGCCCGAGGGCAAGACGGCTGTCGAGCCCACCGGACAGGGGGCACTGGATCTTGTCGCCATAAAATTCGGCGAAGGGCGCGACGAGGGCGCGAAGGTCTGACGCAGTTTGTTCGATACGCTCCGCAAGTGTCGCCCGGCGTGCCCGCTTTGGCAGCGGCTTCTCGACCTCGACCCGGATCGGGCCGTCCAACGTCAGTTCGATTTGCTGGCGAGGGCCGAGGCGCTTCAGTTCGTTCAGGACACTGTCGTTTCCCGTCGGGAAAACGTTGAAGGCGAACTCGTAAACGCCCTGTGGATCGAACGAAATTCGATCGAGCGACTTGGCCGCCGCAAGAAAGCTCGTCGAGAAAAGTCGCTCCGCCTCGTCGTGGAAGAGCTGGAAAGCCCCCAAAT
>JBAUIQ010000315.1:0-7700 GCA_049683075.1 Pacificimonas sp. | reverse complement strand
GATCGGAGATGTGCAGACTATCCGATTTGACGATCTTGCCGGTCGGCATCCTGATCCCCGCGGGCACGAGCGCTCGCTTGGTCAGCTCCTTGTCGATCGAAATGACCGACGCCGCCATGCCGCTGTGCGTGTACGGAATCTCCAAAAGATCGAGCATGCCCTGTACGGTGCCGTCTTCGCCGGGAACGCCGTGAAGGGCGTTGAAGACGATGTCCGGCGCGATCTCGGTAACACGCGCCGCGACGTCTCTGCCCATGTCGAGTTCCACCGTCTCGTGCCCGAGCTCGCGGCACGCCTCGGCAATCCCCTTCCCGGACGTCAGCGAGACCTCGCGCTCGGCGGACCAGCCGCCCATCAGAACGCAGACCTTCATCGCCGACCCACCCGCTCGATTTCCCACGCCAGTTCGACGCCGCTGTCGGCCTTCACCCTGCGGCGGACTTCGTCGCCAAGGTCTTCGATTGCGTTCCCCGACGCCTCTCCGGTGTTGATCAGGAAGTTTGTGTGCTTCTCACTGACTTTGGCACCGGCGATCTCAAGTCCCCGGCATCCGGCGGCGTCGACCAGCTGCCACGCCTTGCCGCCGTCCGGATTTCGGAAGGTGGAGCCGCCCGTCTGCGTACGTGTCGGTTGTGACGCCTCGCGCGCCTCCTGGATCTCGTCCATGCGCGTGCCGATGTCTTCGGGATCGCCTGGCTTTCCCTCAAAAAGGGCTTCGACGACGATATCGCCTTCGCGCAGATTGCTGCTGCGGTATTCGAAACCAAGATCGGCAGCGGCCAAGGTTTCGACTTTCCCGTCGCGACGGACGACCGTCGCCTCGACGAGAACGTCCTTTACCTCGCTGCCATAGGCGCCCGCATTCATCCTGACCGCACCGCCCGCGGTGCCGGGAATGCCGCGCAGGAATTCAAGACCGGCGACGCCCGCGTCCCGCGCCGCGGAGGCGACCGTGATCCCCATCGCACCTGCGCCAGCCCGGACCCGCATGCCATCGACTTCGACCTGCGCCATGGCCTTGGGCAATCTGACGACGACACCCGGTACGCCGCCGGATCGCACGATGAGGTTCGAGCCAACACCGACCGGCATCACCGGCACATCGTCCGGAAGCCCTCGCAGGAATGCGGACAAATCATCGACATCAGCGGGCCGGAACAGGTGATCGGCGTCACCGCCCGTGCGAAACCAGATAAAGGAGGCGAGCGACGCTTTCGCCTCCATCTTTCCTCGCACCTCTGGGAAAGCGGCGCTCAAGAAATCGTACCCTTCCGAACGAGGCGGATCGTATCGGCAAGGCCCGCCGCCCATTTCGTAATGTCGCCCGCGCCGAGACAGATAACGCGGTCATCTTCCTTCACGACCGGCGCAAGCGTCTTGGCAAGGTCTTCGGCGTCGGTGACGATGCCGACATCGCGGTGACCGGCTTCTTTCAATTTTGAGACCAGCATCTCTGAATTGACTCCCTCGATCGGGTCTTCGCCGGCTTCGTAGACCGGCGTCACATAAACCATGTCTGCGTCGTTGAACGCGGTCGCGAACTCATCCATGTGATCGCGAAGGCGGGTATAGCGATGTGGCTGCACGACGGCGATGACACGACCCGGTGCCGCTTCTCGCGCGGCCTGCAGCACGGCGGCGATTTCAACCGGATGGTGGCCATAGTCGTCGATGATCGTCGCGCCATCTACCGAGCCGACGCGCGTGAACCGACGCTTCACGCCGCCGAAACGGGCGAAGCCTTCGCGGATGTCCTCGTCGCCAAGGCCAAGTTCCAACGCGACGCCGATCGCACCAAGCGCGTTCTGGACATTGTGACGCCCCGGCATCGGCAGGAAGATGTTCTCGATGGTCCGGCTCTCACCGTCGCGGGCGCGGACTACGACATCGAAGCGATTGCCATCGGGCTCTGGCCGGACATTGTCGCCGCGAATGTCGGCCTGCGCGCCGAAACCGTAAGGGACGACGCGCCGGTCGCGGACCTGCGGCAGGATTCCCTGCACGTCCTTGTCGTCGATGCAGAGAAATGCCGCGCCATAGAAGGGCACATGCTCAACGAAGTCGACAAACGCGGCCTTGATCGCGTCGAAATCACCATAATGGTCGAGATGTTCGGCATCGATGTTCGTCACGATGGCGAGTGTCGGCGGCAGGCGAAGGAACGTTCCGTCGCTCTCGTCCGCCTCGACAACCATCCAGTCCGATGTGCCGAGCCTCGCATTCGTCCCGTAGACGTTGATGATGCCGCCGTTGATGACAGTCGGGTCCATCTTGCCTGCGTCGAGGAGCGCGGCCACCATCGACGTCGTCGTCGTCTTCCCGTGCGTTCCGGCGACAGCGACATTCGACTTCAGTCGCATCAGCTCGGCAAGCATTTCCGCACGACGAACGACGGGAATGCGCTTCTCCAGTGCGGCATCGACTTCGGCATTGCCGCGCTTGATGGCGGTGGAAATGACAAGCACCGACACGCCTTCGACGTTCGAAGCTTCATGCCCGATGTGAACGGGGACGCCAATCTCGCGCAGGGCCACGACCTTCGCGCTTTCGGCGATGTCGGATCCCTGCACGTCATAGCCGAGGTTCTTCATGACCTCGGCGATACCGGACATGCCGATGCCGCCGATGCCGACGAAATGGATCTTGCCGATGGCCTTCGAAAATTTTGCGCCCGCGCGGCGTTCACTCATAGCTTTGTTCATTTCGTTATCTGCCTTGCGGCCCCAGCGTTTGCGATTCCGGCAAGTTCCTCGGCGATATCGGCGAGAGCGGACGCCGCGTTCGGCCGACCAACGGATCTCGCCCGTGCCGCGGCATTAGCGAGCGAACCCGGGTTCTCGACCATGACGGCGATCTGTTTCGCTAGCGCCTCCGGCGTGAACTGTTCCTGACGCAACATCACCGCACCGCCTGCCTCAACCAGTTCGCTGGTGTTCGCCGCCTGATGATCGTCGGTCGCGATGGGGAGAGGGACGAGAATGGCCGGGCGACCCGCCGCCGTCAGCTCGGAAACAGTCGAAGCTCCGGAGCGGCCGATAAAGAGATGCGTTGCCGCCAGCTGCTGCGGCACGTCCTCCATGTAGGTCGCCAGCTGCGCCGGAATACCAGCGTCCCGGTACGCGGCGGCGACATCGGCAATGTCGCTTTCCCGGCATTGCTGCGTCACCTGCACCCGCTGGCGCAACTCTTCCGGAAGCAGAGCCAGTCCGGCGGGCACGACCTTGCTGAGGACCGTCGCACCGAGCGACCCACCGAGGATCAAGATGCGCAGCGGTGTCAGGTCGTCGAAGGGCCGGTAGGGCGTCTCCGCAAGATCTGCGACGTCGGCACGCACCGGATTTCCGGTCAGCGTCGCCTTACCCTGATGTTCGAGCCGCTCCGTCTGCGCATAGCTGGTCGCGATCCTGTCCACCCGTGACGCGAGCAGCCGGTTTACTCGGCCGAGGACTGCGTTCTGTTCGTGGATCAGGGTCGGCACCATCGCCTTTATCGCGGCCAGCATCGCGGGCAGGACGGGATACCCGCCAAACCCGATGGCGGCGACCGGCTCGTCATCGCGAATTATCCGTCTCGCCTGCCGCCGGCCCTTCAGGATTTTCAAAAGCGCAGATGGCCATTTCAGCGGGTTCTTGCCGACCGTCGCCGCATCAATGATGTGCCGCTCATTGCCCTCGAACAGGCCCGGAATCCGCGCGCCGCGTTCGTCCGTAATCAGCGTGACGCGCCCGCCGCGCCGCTCCAGTTCACGCGCAACGGCATGGGCCGGAACCATGTGCCCGCCCGTGCCGCCCGCCGCGATCAGATAGTGGGCGCTCATGCCGGTTCCGCCGCGAGATTGCCGCGCGCGAGAAAACGGTTTCGGCGGGTGAGAGCCAACAGCATACCCATGCCGAGCGCCAGCGCGATGAAGCTCGACCCGCCATGGCTGACGAAGGGCAACGTCATGCCCTTGGCTGGCAGGAGGTTCATCGAAACGCCCATGTTGATGAACGCCTGCAGCCCCAACTGGCAGGCGAAACCCGCGGCCGCGATGGTCACAAAGGGGCTTTCCTCGGCGAATAGCTGGGTGAGAACGCGCACGACGATGGCGGTGAAGAGAACCGCAACGGCCAGGCAGGCGATGACGCCAAACTCCTCGCCAATGACGGCATAGATATAGTCGGTGTGCGGCTCCGGCAGGCTGAACTTCGCCTGCCCCTCACCCGGCCCCGTCCCGAAAAGTCCGCCGGACCGCAGCGCATCCAGCGACCGCTCTACCTGATAGTTATCACCTTCGCCGGTGATAAACCGATCAATGCGAGATGTGATGTGCGGCACGGTTAGATAGGCGATGCCGAGACCCGCGATAAACACCACCGCCAACGCGCCGACGACGGCGAGGCTGAGTCCCGCGATGAAAGCCTGCGTCATCCAAACGACAGCGATAAGGGCTGTCTGACCATAGTCGGGCTGGATCACGAGCAGCGCCGCGACAAGGGCAAGAAGCAGGGCGCTGGCGCTGATGGCGGGAACTTCGGGGTCCTCGAAGCGCAGCGATAAGATCCACGCGCTCGTAACGACCAGCATTGGCTTCAGAAATTCCGATGGCTGCACGCGAACGCCCGCATATTCGATCCAGCGCGTCGAGCCGTTGATTGGATCGGCCACGAAGGGCAGCACCATCAGTGCGAGAATGCCAACGCCGGTGCCGACGAGCGCCATGCGACGGATCCACATCTTCGGCAGCAACGAAACACCGAACAGCACCGGCAATCCGATCAGCACCCACATGATCTGCCGCTTCAGGAAGAAAAGGTCGCCGAGCTGGTAGTTGCCGCCTGAAAGTCGGGCCGCGCCCGCAGGCGATGCCGCCGCGACAGCGATGATCCCCAGCCCGATCAAAACCAGCACCATGGTTAGAAGCGTCCGATCGATGGTCCAGTACCACCGCCCAAAAACCGTCACGTCGCCACGTCCGAACATCGTCATGCCGCCAGATTCCCAACCAGCGCACGGAAACGATCGCCGCGCGCTTCGAAGTCCTTGAACTGGTCGAAGGACGCGCAGGCCGGAGAGAGCAGGACCGTGTCTCCGGACTTCGCATTTTCCGCGGCATGGCGCACCGCCTCGTCGAGCGTTCCCGCTCTGACGATCAGGTCGATATCACCGTCGAGGGTCTCCGCGAACATGTCGGTCGCGTCGCCGATCAGGATGGCTTCCTTCACGCGCCCATAGTGGGGCGCGCAGATCGAAAGGTCCGCCGACTTGGCGAGCCCGCCCAAAATCCAGTGAACCTTATCGAAAGCGGCGAGCGCAGGCGCCGCGCTCTCTGCATTGGTGGCCTTACTGTCATTGACCCAGAGGACGCCGCCAAGCTCCGCGATGCGCTCCATGCGGTGCGGGAGGCCTGGGAAAGATCGCAGCGCAGCCAGAAGCTGCTCGTCGTCTGCGCCTACCACGCCTCGCACGGCGGCAGTCGCGGCGGCGGCGTTGGTACGGTTGTGTGGCCCCTGGAGGGATGGCCAGCTTGGCTGGTCATTGAGCAGATCGCTGTCCGTCGGGGTCACCCTCGCACTCAGGCGATTGCGCAGCGCAACACTCCGATCATCGGTTCCCGTCAGGATCGCGATGCCGTTCTCGTCCTGCATCTCGAAGAGGCGCGCCTTCGCCGCCGCATATTTGTCCATGCTGCCGTCATATCGGTCGAGATGATCGGGCGAGAGATTGAGGTGAACGGCGACTTCGCACGCGAGAGTCTTTGTCAAGTCGATCTGATAACTCGAAAGCTCCAGCACATAGACACCGCCTTCGGGCAGCGGATCCTGAGACAGGATGGGAAGGCCGATATTGCCGCCCATAGTCGTCGGCACACCGAGTTCGGTTAGCGTGTGGTGGACGAGGGCCGTCACCGTCGACTTGCCGTTCGTTCCCGTGATGCCGATAACCTTGTGCCGCGGCAGGCTGCCACGAGCGCGGGCGAACAGTTCGATGTCGCCAATAATCGGCACGCCTGCTGCGACCGCGTGTGCAGCCAACGGATGGGTGTTGAGCGGCACGCCTGGCGACACGACCAAAGCGTCATAGGAGGACAGCTCGGCCGCCATTGGGTCGATCCGCACCACCCGTTGAGGCAGTTCCCTGCGGGCCTCGTCGCGAGTGTCCCAGGCGGCGACGGTGGCACCTGATTCCAGCAGGGCGGCAACGACACTCAGCCCGGTCCGCGCGAGGCCGAGCACGTGGAAGCTGCGTCCGGCGAAGACAGGGCTGGCGATCATCTGAGTTTCAATGTCGCTAGACCCGCCAGCGCAAGAACGATGGAGACGATCCAGAAGCGGATGACGACGGTCGATTCTGCCCATCCGATCTGTTCGAAATGATGATGAATCGGGGCCATGCGGAAGACGCGCTTGCCCGTCAGCTTGAAGCTGGCGACCTGAACGATGACACTGACGGTCTCCAGAACGAACAGTCCGCCGACGACGAGCAGGACAAGCTCGTGGTTTGTGACCACGGCGACCGACCCGAGCGCGCCGCCGAGAGCCAGCGATCCCGTATCACCCATGAAGACGGCAGCGGGCGGCGCATTGTACCAAAGGAAGGCGAGGCAGGCGCCGATGATCGCCATGCAGAAGACGACCAGCTCGCCCGCATTCTCCACGTAGAGGATGCCGAGATAGTCGGAGAAGCGAATGTTTCCGACCATGTATGCTATTAGGCCGAAGGTCAGGACCGCAATGATAACCGGCATTGTCGCCAGACCGTCGAGTCCATCCGTGAGGTTCACCGCATTGCCGAAGCCCGTGACGATGAAGGCGGCGAACAGGATGTAGAACGGCCCCATCTCCAAGCCGAAGGAGAAGAACGGCAGATAGAGCGTCGTATCCGTCGCTCCTGCGATGAACCAACAGGCGATGCCGGCGACCAGGAATTCAAGGAGCAGCCGGACCTTTCCCGGGATACCCTTGTGATTGCCCTTGGAAACCTTGTTGTAGTCGTCCGAAAACCCGATCAGCGCAAAGCCGAGCGTTACGAAAAGGCAGGTCCACACGAACAGGCTGTCGAAGCGCGCCCAGAGAAGCGTCGCGATCGTCAGCGAAATGAGGATCATGAGGCCGCCCATGGTCGGCGTCCCACGCTTCGTGATCAGATGCGAGGCGGGGCCGTCCTCTCGGATTGGCTGGCCCTTCCCTTGCTTCGACGCGAGCCAGCGGATCATGCCCGGCCCGATCAGGAGGCCGATGACCAGCGCCGTCAGTGTCGCCGCGCCGGACCGGAAAGTGATATAGCGAAATAAATTCCAGACGCCCTCGAAACCGAAGGCTTCTGCGATATGATAAAACACTAGAGTTGCCCCTCAACCATCATGGCGACGAGCGCCGACAGGCCGACGCTGTTCGACCCTTTGAGGAGCAGCGTATCGCCCGCACGCACCTCGTCTTGCAACCAGGCTTTCGCGGCGTCGACATTCGAGACTATGGGCGCATTAATTTCATCGGCGAGCGGCGTCATTGCGTCGCCGACCAGCAGAACCGGATCGGCCCCGGCCGCCCGAATTGGCTCAGCCAGCCCATGGTGCATCTCCGCCGACAGATCGCCCAGTTCACCCATCGCCCCTAAGATCGCGACACGGCGACCTTCCGTGGGTATCGACCCCAGCACCGACAATGCCGCGCGCATGGACGCGGCGTTGGCGTTGTAGCTCTCGTCGATGAGGGTGAGCG
>JBAUIQ010000314.1:0-1664 GCA_049683075.1 Pacificimonas sp. | reverse complement strand
CTTATGGGCTGCGCGCGTGGTTGCTCTAGGAGACCGAAGATGGTCCGCACGCTGATATTTGCCGCCCTGATCGCCGCGCCGGTTGGGGCGCAGCTTCCCGACGGCTTTGCCACCGGTCCGCGCATCGACGATTTCGGCCCGCACGCGCCCATCGAGCAGGCAACGCCCGTCGCAGCTGACGAATCGATCCGCCACAGTTTCGACGTCGCCGACGCCGCCGATCCCGGCGAACTCAGTCGCGGCTTCGAAAGCGTGGCGCGCTTCTTGAATATGCTGGCGGCGGCTGGCCACGACCCATCGATGCTGGACGTCGCAGTCGTCGTCCATGGCGGGGCCACGCTCGACCTGCTCTCAGCCACCGCGTATGCCGAGCGCAAGGACGGCGCGGACAACGCCAGCTTGGCCTTGATTACGGCGTTGCAAGCGGAGGGCGTTCGGATCATTCTGTGCGGCCAAAGCGCTGCGGCGAATGGCGTAGCGGCGGACCAACTTCTCCCGGGCATCGAAATGGCGCTGTCGGCCATGACCGCGCACGCCCGGTTGCAACAGGACGGCTATTCGGTGAACCCGTTTTAATCGTCCTCCGTGTCAGACAGCCTGCGGCACGAGCGCTCGTCGACCGCGCCCGTCTTGATTCAGCCCGTCGAACATAGGATGCCGCCGCGATGACATCCGATGCCCCGCAAAAATACGCCGTTCTCGGCCTCGGCCCTTTTGGATCGGAGATGGCACGTCAGTTGGCGGGCGAAGGCTCTGAAGTGCTGATCATCGATCATGATGAAGATGCAGTGCAGGCTCTGTCCGACGAGGTAGAGGTGGCCGTCATCGCCGACGTTTGCGACGAGGATGCCGTTCGCGAAGCGGGCGTCACGAAAGATCATTGCGCCATCGTCGCCATCGACCATGCGATCGAGCCGAGCGCGCTTGCGGTCATCGCGCTGCAGAATATCGGTGTCACGCGCATCATGGCGAAGGCACGTGACGAGAAACACGCGCTGATTCTCGAAAGACTTGGCGCGGACGAAGTGGTGAACCCCGACCGGGAGGCCGCGTCCCGCCTGACCAGTCGTCTTTGCGGTGGTGACGGAGACTCGTGAGCGGACTGGAATCGCCACCCTCCGTCCGGGTCGTCGGCGGCAAGGGCGGCATCCCGCTCTCCCCGCCACTCTTCCTGTCCATCGTCTATTTCGCCGCCATTGTCGTCGGCACCCTCCTTCTGAGGCTACCTCTTGCGCAGGAACAGCCTGTGGGCTGGTTCGAGGCCTTCTTCACGGCGGTCTCCGCGACGACGGTGACCGGCCTGACGGTCGTTCCCACGGGCGCGTCCTACTCGGCCTTCGGCGAGGCCGTCATCGCCGCGCTCATGCAGCTGGGCGGCATCGGCCTGATGATCTTCGCGGCGTTGATCCTCTCCAGTTTCGGCGTCGGCGTCGGCCTTCAGACGCAGACGGCGATGCAAGAGGAACTCGGGCGCACATCGATTGCGAACCTCAAAGATATCATGCGGCGCGTGGTGCTGTTCGTCGTCACTCTCGAATTCATCGGCGCCGCGATCCTCGCATTCGCCTTCATCCCGGCGCTCGGCTGGACTGACGGTCTGTGGAACGCCGTATTCCACAGTATTTCCGCGACGAACAATGCGGGCTTCGACCTGACGGGCAGCA
>JBAUIQ010000313.1:0-3240 GCA_049683075.1 Pacificimonas sp. | reverse complement strand
AGGGCCGTTCGCGAGAACAGCTAGACGCCGCCCCGCCCACACCCTACATTCATGCGCATCCCCGGGGAGGCTGCGCAGCCTGAGAGGGAGGCTTCGCATCCTCCGACCCGTCGAACCTGACCCGGCTAACACCGGCGGAGGGAGTGGGCGGGCCGGGGGCCGATTTATCCCGACACGCATAGTCCCACTTCCTCCGAACCTCGAGAGGAAGCATGACCATGGCCGACATTCCCGCCCGCACCGAAATGCGCGTAACGACCGGACCACTCCCGGCCAGTCGCAAGCTCTACCTCTCCGGCAAGCAGCACCCCCAAATCCGCGTCCCCGTGCGCGAAATCGAGCTGGAAAAGACCGCGCTCGAACCGCCAGTCCGCGTCTACGACCCCACCGGCCCCTATACCGATCCCAATGCCGACATCGACATCATGCGCGGCCTCGCCGACGTCCGCACCGGCTGGATCGAGGGCCGGGGCGATATCGAGCGCTATGACGGCCGCGCCGTCAAACCCGAGGACAACAGCCCCACAAAGACCCGCAAGTCCGCCACCCTCCCCTTCCCGAACGTCGTTCAGCGCCCCCTTCGCGCCAAGTCCGGCGGAAACGTCACGCAGATGCACTATGCGCGCCAGGGCATCGTCACGCCCGAGATGGAATATGTCGCCATCCGCGAGAATCTCGGGCGCCAGGAGGCGATCGAGGCCAGCCAGGGCGGCGAGAGCTTCGGCGCGTCGATCCCCAATCTCATCACCCCCGAATTCGTCCGCGACGAGATCGCCCTCGGCCGCGCCATCATCCCGGCGAACATCAACCACCCCGAACTCGAGCCGATGGCCATCGGCCGCAATTTCCTCGTCAAGATCAACGCCAATATCGGCAACAGCGCCGTCGCCTCCGACGTTGCCAGCGAAGTCGACAAGATGGTCTGGTCGATCCGCTGGGGCGCGGACACGGTCATGGACCTCTCGACGGGAGAAAACATCCACGACACCCGCGAATGGATCCTTAGGAACTCCCCCGTCCCCATCGGCACCGTCCCCATTTACCAGGCACTCGAAAAGGTCGGCGGCATCGCCGAGGACTTGACCTGGGAGATCTTCCGCGACACGCTGATCGAGCAGGCGGAGCAGGGCGTCGACTATTTCACCATTCATGCGGGCGTCCGCCTCGCCTACGTCCCCATGACCGCCAAACGCGTCACCGGCATCGTCAGTCGCGGCGGCTCCATCATGGCGAAATGGTGCCTCGCGCATCACAAGGAGAGCTTCCTCTACGAGCGCTTCGACGAGATCACCGAGATCATGAAGGCCTACGACGTCTCCTACTCATTGGGCGACGGCCTCCGCCCCGGTGCCATCGCCGACGCCAATGACGAGGCGCAGTTCGCCGAACTCTATACCCTCGGCGAGCTGACGAAGCGCGCGTGGAAGGAGGACGTGCAGGTCATGATCGAGGGGCCGGGCCACGTCCCCATGCACAAGATCAAGGAGAATATGGAGAAGCAGCTGGCCGCCTGCGACGAGGCGCCCTTCTACACCCTCGGCCCCCTCACCACCGACATCGCGCCCGGCTACGACCACATCACCAGCGCCATCGGCGCGGCCCAGATCGGCTGGTACGGCACGGCGATGCTCTGCTACGTGACGCCGAAGGAGCATCTCGGCCTTCCCGACCGCGACGATGTGAAGGTCGGCGTCGTGACCTATAAACTCGCCGCCCACGCCGCCGACCTCGCCAAGGGCCACCCCGCCGCCAAGCTGCGCGACGACGCCGTCAGCCGCGCGCGCTTCGAGTTCCGCTGGCGCGACCAGTTCAACCTGTCGCTCGACCCCGAAACTGCGATGAAATATCACGACCAGACCCTCCCCGCGGAGGGCGCCAAGACCGCCCATTTCTGCTCCATGTGCGGCCCGAAATTCTGCTCGATGAAGATCACCCAGGAAGTCCGCGACTTCGCCGCCAAGCAGAACTCCGACAGCTACCTCGCCAGCGAGAACATCAAACGCGAAACCAGCCCCGAAGAGGCCGCCGAAGCCCGCGAGGGCATGGAGGAGATGTCCGAACTCTACCGCCAGAAGGGCGAGAAGCTCTACTTGCGCGAGGAAGAAACCGAATGAGGATGCTATCGCTTGCTGTCGCCGTCGGTCTGGGTGCCTGTGCGACGGTGCCGGATACGGATCGGAAACTGGCTGACCCGATCGCGCTTCTGGCCGGGACATGGCAGGTTATCGACAACGACGGTAGGGTCAGCGTCCCGTGCGCCAACGGGCAGCATTTCGCGCCTGCGCCTGACGGTCAATGGATCGAGCTCACCGAACTTGGTGTGCAGGATTTCAAGGCAACCTACGAAGTTATAACCGTGAGTGGCGACGACCTTCTGTTGAAGATCGTAGATGAAACGCGGCTAACACCTGCGGGCAAGCCCGTTCAGTGGTCTCCAGTTTTCCTGTCCGACAATGAATTTCGCTGGCACCGTGCTGACTGGAACCGCGCGTCCATGATGACGCGCGCACGCTGGGTGCGCTGCTGAGAACTGGAGACTTCGAATGGCCGACCGCAACCCAAGGCCAAACCTCGAACAGGACCTCCTCGACGAGCAGGCGAAGCGCAAGCACCTGCCCCAGATCGGCTTCGCGCTCACCGCCCTCTACGTCGCCGCCCTTGTCGTCTACCTGATCGTGCAGGGCCAGAACCCCGCCAACCTCGCGCTGAATGAGCTCGGCGACTTCCTCGGCGGCGTCTCCAGCCCCCTCGCCTTCCTCTGGCTCGTCCTCGGCTTCTTCCAGTCCAGCCGCGAAATCCGAATCAGCAGCAAGGCGCTCCACCTGCAGGCGACGGAAATGCGGCGGGGGAGGGAGCGGTAGGTGCCTACGGCGGAACCCGTTACGGCATAACTGCAAATCAGCTGATGCTCGCAATCGACCTCCTTAATCTGAATAACCGAAAGTTCCGCTAACGCGACCAGTTCAACCTGTCGCTCGACCCTGATTGTGCGATGGATTATGCCGACCAAACCCTCTTGGCGAGGGACGCCAAGACCGCCCGCTTCTGCTTCATGTGTACAGTCTCGAAACTCGATAACTTCCAGCACGAGTAAGAAGCTATCTTTAGTCTGCAGTGAGGACGCGATATGATTTTGAAGTTAATTTTGGACATATGGTCTGAGTTTTATGTGGATCCACTACCCGTATTTCTCGAAAGTGAGAAAGAGCCCAAAAACTATTTTTCGTATAATAACTTTCA
>JBAUIQ010000312.1:0-6005 GCA_049683075.1 Pacificimonas sp. | reverse complement strand
CCCAAATAGTCGGTGAGGAGAAAGGCGCGTCCGGCTTTTTTCACGAACAGCGCGAACTGCCCGTGAATGCGGCTCCAGTCGGTGAACGGGAAGCTGAAGTCAGCCAGTAACGCTGCCAGTGCGTTTTTTCCGAGCTTCTTATCGTAGCTGAGCGTGCCCGCCACGGCGATGAGGTCGCTGCCGTCGCGATAGAGGCTGTCCGGCCCGCCATGATAAGGGGGCGCGTGGAAGCCCGTAAGGCCAGGCGCATCGATCTCTTCGAAGGCTGTGAAGCCGTGGCGGGCAAATTGCGCGCGCGCATCGGCGATCCGGTTCGTTGCCCGGTCGTCCGCTTCCACAAGATAGAGACCACCCATGGCGCGCGCTCTTAAGACTGCAGTGGTTTCCATGCCACTACCGGCTTATGGCGAATCGCAATATGCCCGCGCCGCGCATTCTCCACCTCCACTCGACCTTCGACCTTGGCGGCAAGGAGGCGCGTGCGGTCCGACTGATGAATGCCTTTGGCGATCGATACGGCCACGACATCGTCAGTGCGGTGCCGAGCGCGCTCGGCGCGATGGACGCAATCGACCCTGGCATCGATGCGAAGCCGCTGACCTACTTCCCTGATCTGCAAGGGCGACCGTTTCCAAAGCGATTGCAAACTCTTGCCTATGCGATGGACGAGGGTGGTTATGCGCTGACGCTAACCTATAATTTCGGGGCGATGGATGCGGTCCTCGCCCGGCGCCGCTATGGAACGACGCCGCTTGTCCACCACGAAGACGGCTTCAATCAAGACGAGCGGAAGCGGCAGAAGGGCACGCGCGTCGCCTATCGCCGCCTTGCATTGCCAGCGGCGACAAACCTCGTCGTACCGTCCCAGACGCTTGAGACTATCGCGCTCGCCGAGTGGAAACAGCCGCGCGACCGGGTCGTGCGGATATCGAACGGCATCGACGTTTCACGCTTTGGGAAAGCGCCTGCCGCCGATGCGATCCCCGGCCTCGAGAGGCGCGAGGGCGAAGTCATTGTCGGCACGCTGGCCGGTCTCCGTCCAATCAAGAACCTCCCGCGCCTTATAAAGGCATTCGCACTGGCACTCAAAACAGTGAAGACGCCCTCGCGGCTCGTCATTGTTGGCGATGGCCCTGACCGCGCACGCATTCGCGAAGTCGCCTCGCAAGCAGGCGTCATCGACCACGTCATCATGCCGGGCTTCCTTCCCGATCCGTCGAAATATGTGGGGCTATTCGATATTTTTGCGCTTTCATCCGATAGTGAGCAATTTCCGATCAGCCTTGTCGAAGCAATGTCGGCGAAGTTGCCCGCCGCCACGACGGACGTTGGCGACATCTCCAACATACTTCCGGACGAACAGCGCGAATTCGTGACCGAGCTAACGCCGCCAGCTTTGGCGTCGGCGTTGGCAAGGTTGATCGACGACGCAGGCTTTCGCGCACGCCTGGGCGCCGCGAACCGCGCGAAGGTCGCCGCCGACTATGACGAGCGCGTGATGATCGACCGCTATGCCCGTCTTTACGAGGGCGCGATGGCGGGTCATGAGAAGCCAGGGAGACAGCGATGAAACGGCACGTTTGGAAATTGGCGAACCGGCCCGAGGGCGACATCAAGGATGGTGATCTCGATTATGTCGAAGAAGACCTCCCCGCGCTGCAGGACGGTGAGGTTCTTGTTGAGACGATTTACCTGTCCCTCGATCCCACGAACCGGATCTGGATGTCGGATCGTGAGCAATATATGCCGCCCGTCGAAATTGGCGATGCTATGCGCGGCGGTATTGCCGGGCGCGTGCTCGAAAGCCGCGCCGATGGTTTCGAGCCCGGCATGACGGTCGGCGGCCTTGGTGAATGGGCGTCGCATATCATCGGCAAGCCAGGCATGATCTCGCCGCTCCCCGCCATGCCGGGCGTATCGCTCGCGGCCGCATTTGGCACGTTCGGGGTCGTGGGGCCGACTGCATATTTCGGTCTGATGGACATCGGCCAGCCGAGGGAAGGCGAAACGCTCGTCGTCTCTGCGGCGGCCGGCGGCGTCGGTCAGATTGTCGGCCAGATCGGCAAAATACACGGACTGAAAGTCATCGGCATCGCGGGTGGCAAGGAAAAGTGCGACTGGATCACCGGCGAGCTCGGTTTCGACGCCGCCATCGACTATAAGAATGAAGACGTCGGCGCGGCGCTCGACCGTCACGCGCCGGACGGCATCGACATCAATTTCGAAAATGTAGGCGGCGACATCATGGCCGCTGTCCTCGACCGCATGAATAATTTCGGCCGTGTGCCTCTGTGTGGCTTGATCAGTCAGTATAACGAGCTCGGTAATACGCAGGGCGGAGCGCCCGCCTATTGGGAAACCATGCTGATGCGTCGCCTGACGATCCGCGGCTTCATCGTTACCGATTTTGCCGATCGGCAGACGGAGGCGATCTCGGCGCTTGGCGGCTGGATGGCATCGGGCCAGCTTAAGACGCGGCAGGATGTCCGGAAGGGCCTCGAAAAGGCCGACGAGCATGTGAAGCTCCTCTATTCTGGCGGAAATTTCGGCAAACTTCTTGTGGAAGTCTCGCCGGAATAATGGTTCGTGGGCCGGACAATAGTGGCGGGTCGGAGCCGCCGCAGATGCCGGGATTCTTCTCGATGCGGGTGGAGCGCGACAGGACGCTGCGCCTGAAAAAACCCGACAAGCTATCGCCGTGGGGGAGTTTGCTCCTCCGCGGTGGGATCGTCGTCGGCCTCATACTCATCGCGCTCATCGGCCACTGGTATCACCGGGATGACATCGTCGATGGCGTCGATGGCGTCCTTAGCTGGTCCGACATCGTCTATTTTACCGCAGTCACGATCACGACCGTCGGCTATGGCGACATCACGCCTGTTTCGGACGGTGCGCGCCTTTTCGACGCGTTGGTGGTGACGCCGATCCGCCTCTTCATCTGGCTGCTATTCATCGGTACGGCCTATAATTTCGTCGTCCGGCGAAGCTGGGAGCAATGGCGCATGCGAAGCGTACAGAAAACACTGCAAAGTCATATCATCGTCGCCGGTTACGGGACGACGGGCAGCTCGGCAGTGCATGAGCTGATGGAAAATGGCGTGAAGGCCAGCAACATCCTGGTCATCGATCCCAGCGCCGATGCCCTGGAACGGGCAATCGGTGTCGGCTGCACGACGCTCGAAGGCGATGCGACCCGAAATGCAACGCTGCAAATGGCGAATATCGAGCGAGCCGCGAGCTTCATCGCGTCAGGTGGCCGTGACGATACCACCGCGCTTCTCGTCATGTCGGCCCGACAGCTGAACGAGGAACTGACGATCAGTGCCATCATTAAGTCCGAAGAGAATGAGTTTCTCGTCAAGAAGGCGGGCGCGGACACCGTTATCAATCCCATCGCTCTCGGCGGCCACCTGCTTGCACGTGCGGCCATGGGCAGCCACGTCACCGACTATATTCAGGATTTGGTTGTGGCGTCCGGCCGCGTGCAGTTGATCGAACGGACGGTCGAGATCGGTGAAGTCGGCGGACCATTGACGAGCTGCAAGGGAGGGCTTGCCGTCCGCATCATTCGCGGCCCGCGCTACATCGGTTTCTGGGAACCCGAAGCGCAGTCTATTGAAGAGGGCGACGTCATCGTCGAGATCGTTCCGACCGGTAATGGGATCGCGAATGGCGATGCGCCCACGATGAAGGATGAGGATGGCGAGCCGGATGGGCCCAAGGGTGAGCCCGTCCCGGCGTGAGCGGCACACGTGACTATCTAGCGGGGCGCTGGCGCTATCTCCTGAACCGCTTCGTCCGGCGGATCTGGTTTCGGGCAACGCTCTATAGCGTGGCAGCCGTGCTGGTCGCGATCCTCTCGGGATTCGTCGCGCCCTACCTGCCGTTTCCGATCCAGCTTGAGCTCGCGTCAGGGTCGGTCGACAAAATCCTCTCTATCCTCTCCTCGTCGATGCTCGCCGTGACGACCTTTTCGCTCTCTATCATGGTGAGCGCCTACGCCGCCGCCGCGGGAAATTCGACACCCCGCGCCACATCGCTGCTCATCAATGACAGTGTGGCGTCGAACACCTTGGCGACATTCGTCGGCAGCTTCCTGTTTGCCGTCGTCGGCATTATCGGTCTCGCAGCTGGCCTTTATGGTGACGATGGCCGCATCATCCTTTTCATCGCAACGCTCGTCGTTCTCTTCTTCGTGACGGCGAGCCTTCTGCGCTGGATCGAACAACTGACGAAGTTCGGACGGGTCGGGGACACAATCGGTCGTGTTGAAACGGTGGCCGCTGCGGCTGCCCGAAGCTGGGCGAAGTACCCGCGCCTCGGCGCGGAAGAGGCTATTGAAATTCCTGAGGAGTGTGCGCCGTTATACGTCGAAGACGTCGGTTATATTCAGCATGTCGACATGGAGGCGCTCAACGATCTCGCTAAGTCCGCCGGTGGCGCTATTCATCTACAGAAGGTGCCTGGTCAATTTGTCGGCCCCGATAGGCCGGTCGCCATGATGGTGACAGAACCAGACGGCGAGAAGCGAAGAAAGATGTCCGAATGTTTCACCATCGGGCCAGACCGGAGCTTCGATCAGGATCCCCGCTTCGGTCTTATCGTTCTCAGCGAGATTGCAAGTCGTGCGCTGTCACCGGCGGTGAATGACCCTGGGACCGCCATTCAAGTACTGACCGCAGGTGTCCGCGTTATCGAGGCTTTCTCAGAAGGCCATTCCGAGCGCGAAGAGGCGAAATATGAGCATGTCTACGCGCGCGATATCGATTGCGCCGAGATGCTCGAAGACTTTATCAATCCAATCGCCCGCGACGGTGCATCGCTGCTCGAGGTTCAACTAAGGTTGCAGCGTAGTCTCGAAATGGTCGCTCTGGCAGAGCGAGATCTTTTCGGGCAGGCAGCCAACAGGCTCTCGGCGCTCGCGTTGAAACGTTCACTTGCTGGATTGGATTCCAGTCTCGAGCAGTCGAGGTTGAAACGCAGGGCAGCTTGGGCCTTGCCGGATAAATTGACGGGGGAGCGTCCTGAGGGCGCGGCGTGAACGAGCGGTCATATGCCGCAGTTATGCGGAAGGGCCCTGTCGCCCCGGTATGAGGTTGAGCCAGACGCAATGATCAAGGCCTTGCCCCCGGATGTGGGACTCGGCAGGAAAAGCATCATGCCTGTTCCCGATTTGATCCCGGCATGACGACGTTGCCTGCTCCCGCGCTCGCGGCTGCGCTGGATGGGCTGTTCGTTGCGAATGAGGCAGGCATACGACGCGTCGACCGGAGCGAGGCGGTGCGCCTGGTGACCTCGACGCCCACCATCGTCGTAAACGCGCCGGTCGTTGGGGCGAAGCTCGGCTATGCGGAATTGTCCGGGCTCGACCTTCTGGAGCTGTTCGCCTTCGTGCATCCCGCTGAGTTCGCCGTGCCGACGGTATCCGGGCTGGCGGCTTACTTGAAGCTTGAAGTGCCGGACGACGGTGCCGCAGAAGCGCGCTCCCTGCTCGCCATTACTCATGAACTTCTCGGTTTCATGGGGCAGCTCGACTGGCACCAGCGTGGCGGTGCTTGGGGGTCGGCGCAGGCGTTGAGCCGTGCGCACTGGCCTTGGGCGCTGCACGCGCTGACGGCGATGGGCGCGCCGCCGAAACCCGAGCGGTCGATCTTCACCGCGTTGCCGAAGTGGGAAGACGCTGCTGCACCGTCGCCTGCGAAAACGGTGACGCTCGACCGCAATGAAGTCGGCGCGAGACTGAGGAACCTTACCGGTCCCAACGCGGAAACCAGGCAGGGGCAGGCGGACTATGCTGCCGCTGTCACGCGCGCCTTCGATCCGCGAGAGACCGAGGGCGCGCCGAACATAGTATTGGCGGAGGCGGGGACAGGGATTGGGAAGACGCTCGGTTATCTCGCGCCTGCCAGCGCCTGGGCGGAGCGGGCGGATGGAACGGTGTGGTTGTCGACATATACGAAAGCGCTGCAGCGCCAGCTCGATGCGGAAACGGTGAAGCTCTATCC
>JBAUIQ010000311.1:0-7502 GCA_049683075.1 Pacificimonas sp. | reverse complement strand
ACGGCGTGGCGGGCGCAGGAGCGGTCTGGACCGGCATCGGCGGCGGGGCGGCGGCTACGGAGGCTGCGCCACCACCCGTCTGGCGCGCGACACGCACGCGGCGATTGCCGTCCTCGACCTCGATCTCCGTCAGGCCGGACTCGGCCAGCATCTCGGCAAGGTCGCGGACCAGTTTCGTATCGACGTTCATTGTGCCGGAAGGCTTGCGATCGGCCATCATTACCCCTTTTCGTGCGCCTCGAGCGCGGCGCTCAGCGCGAGGCTGTAACCTGTAGGCCCCAGCCCCGCAATGACACCGCGCGCAACCGGCGTGACATGGCTCTTGTGGCGAAACGCTTCGCGCGCATGCGTGTTCGACAGATGCACCTCGATGACGGGCACGCTGATCGAGGCAATGGCATCGCGCAGCGCCACTGACGTGTGCGTCAGGCCGCCGGGATTGAGGACGATGCCGACCGCGCCGAGACTTTCGGCCTCGTGCAGCCAGTCGATCAGATGCCCCTCATGATTGGACTGGCGAATGTCGACGGCCGCGCCGCGTTCCGACGCTTCGGTGTCCAAACGCTCGGCGATGTCGTCTAGCGTCGCTGTCCCGTAAACCTCGGGTTCGCGTACGCCAAGGCGGTTGAGGTTCGGCCCATTGAGGACGAGAACGAGTGGTCTGTCGGCGATGGGGCAGCCTTCCTGTTGCAAGGTGTCGCCCCTATATCCCCCGTCGACCCGCTTGTGAATCGAAACAGGACGAGATTTCCCTTGGACAAGACGCTGCCGATCACCGTTAACGGCGAGCACCGCCGGATCAGGAAACCCGCGACGGTACGCGATCTCCTGAACGATCTGGGACAGGATCCAACATCGGTGGCGGTGGAGCGCAATCTCGAGATCGTGTCGAAATCCGCTTATGACACGACACAGCTGGCCTCCGGCGATGAGATCGAGGTCGTGCATTTCGTCGGCGGCGGCGATGCGGATGATGCGGACGGCGGCTGGACAGTCGCGGGTCGGCGTTTCTCCTCGCGGCTGATTGTCGGAACAGGCAAATATAAGGATTTCGAGACCAACGCCGCCGCCGTCGAGGCTGCGGGCGCGGAGATCGTCACGGTCGCGGTCCGGCGGGTGAATGTCAGCGACGCGAACGCCCCGCGCCTCACCGATTTCATCGACCCGAAGGTTGTGACCTACCTTCCGAACACGGCGGGCTGTTTCACGGCGGATGACGCCATTCGAACACTCCGGCTGGCGCGCGAGGCGGGCGGCTGGAATCTCGTGAAGCTGGAAGTGCTGGGCGAGGCGAAGTCGCTCTATCCCGACATGGCGGCGACGCTGGAGGCGACGAAAGCGCTGGTGAAGGACGGCTTCGATGTGATGGTCTACTGCGCCGACGATCCCATCGCGGCGGTAAAGCTGGAGGAAGCGGGCGCCGCCGCCATCATGCCGCTCGGCGCGCCGATCGGCTCGGGTCTGGGCATCCAGAACCCGGTGACCATCCGCATGATCATCGAGAACGCGAATGTGCCTGTCCTCGTCGATGCGGGCGTCGGTTGCGCCTCGGATGCAGCCGCGGCGATGGAACTGGGCTGCGACGGCGTCCTGATGAACACCGCCATCGCCGAGGCGAAGGACCCCGTCAAAATGGCCCGCGCCATGAAGCTGGCGGTCGAAGGTGGGCGGTTATCTTACCAGGCGGGCCGCATGGCCAAACGCCGCTACGCCGACCCGTCCAGTCCGCTGGCGGGGCTGATTTAGCGGAACACTCTGGCTCCTGGGACCGTTCTTTTTCCGAAGGAGAACGATCATGAGCGAACATGAAGACAAGACCGAAGGCAAGGGCAACGAGCTGGCCGGCAAGGCCAAGCAGGCCGTCGGCTCCGCAACGGGCGACCGCGACATGAAGGCCGAGGGCCATGCGCAGGAAAGCAAGGGTCACGCACAGCAGGCCAAGGGCGAGCTGAAGGGCGCGGCAAAGGACGCAATCGACAGCGTCTGAGTTGCTTCCATAGCGAAAACGAAGCCCGCGTTTCTTTTTTGAGAAACGCGGGCTTTTTCGTGCGCTCAGCGTTTCCGCGCGAAAAATTCCGTCAAGAGAGCAGCGGCTTCGGTTTCGCCGATCCCGGAATATATCTCGGGGCGGTGATGGACGGTCGCTTGTCCAAACAGGCGCGGGCCGTGCGCGACGGCACCGCCTTTCGGATCGTCGGCGGCATAATATAGTCGGTCCAGCCGCGCGTGCGCGATCGCGCCGGCACACATGGCGCAGGGCTCCAAAGTCACCCAGAGATCGCAGCCGGTGAGGCGTTCCTGCCGTAGCCGTTCGCTCGCCAGCCGGATCGCCAACATTTCGGCGTGCGCAGTCGCGTCGCCAAGCTCGCGCGTTCTATTCCCCGCCGCCGCGATGACCTCTCCGTTCCGGACGACGACCGCGCCGACGGGAACCTCATCACGCAAAACGGCCGCCCTCGCTTCTGCCAGGGCGGCCGTCATGTAGGGACTGTCGAGACGCGTCATGCGCCCCGGAATGTCACCTGAGGAAGTTGACGTAAATCCCGTGGATCACACCCGGCACGAAGAAAATCAGCGTGAGGATGAGGTTGATCCAGAAATCGCTGTCGAGACCGTGCTTCAGGAGCACGCCCACGGGCGGGATCAGGATCGTCAGAATTAGGACGAGAATGTTGCCCATGTTCGTAACTCCGTTCGTCTGGTCTTAGTTGTCGTCGGCCGGATCGACGTCGATGGTCGGCAATTCGACTTCGACTTCGTCGGTATCGACATCAACATCGACATCGGGCACTTCCATCGTGGCCGCGTCGGTTCCGACATCGATGTCGGCGGTATCGACGTCCACGCTCGGCATTTCGCCACCATCGACGTCGGCGCTGATATCCACGTCGGGCATTTCCCCACTTTCACCGTCGAGATCGATGATCCCAGTCGCCAGAAGGATGACGGCAAGGACGATGAGTCCCAAAATGATCAGGACAATCGGCTTGGCGCCACTTTTCTTTTCGTACTCAGCCATGTTCGTTACCCCTTTTCGGCAGCATAGCCGTCATCAAACGCGTCGATTGCACCATGGTTGCATCGGACCTATGCGATCGGGCTTGCCGTACGAGAGAAGATGGAGCCGATAGCGTGTCCGCACCCGCCCCCAAAATGAAGCCCTGGATCGAGGCGATCAGCGCCTATGTGCCGGGCCGCGCAGGCGGCAAGGGCGGCAAGGTCGTCAAGCTTTCCTCAAACGAAAACCCATGGGGCTGTAGTCCGGACGCGCTCACCGCGCTTGGCAATGCTGGCGATCTCGCGCGTTATCCGGACGCCGCGAGTCACGATCTGCGCGATGCTGTTGCCAAACTGCACGACATCGAAGCCGACCGCGTCGTGTGCGGCACCGGCTCCGACGAACTGTTGCAGCTCTTGGCGCAGGCCTATGCCGGGCCGGGTGACGAAGTGCTCTACGTGCAGCGCGGCTTCATGGTTTACCCGATCGCCGCGCGGCGTGCGGGCGCGACGCCAATCGCGGCGCCCGACACCGATTATACCGCCGATGTCGACGCGCTGCTCGCGGCCGTCACACCGAAGACGCGTCTCGTCTATCTTGCAAATCCGAACAACCCGACGGGTACGGTCATCGACCGCAAGGAGGTCGAGCGGCTACATGCGGGGCTGCCCTCCGACGTCCTCCTCGTTCTCGACGCCGCCTATGCCGAATATATGGACGATAACGCCTATGAAGATGGGATCGCCATGGCGCGGGTACATCCGAACGTCGTCACCACGCGCACATTTTCGAAGATCTACGGTCTGGCCGCCGCGCGCGTGGGGTGGGCCTATGGGCCGCCCGAGGTCATCGCCGCGCTAAATCGCATCCGGGGACCGTTCAATGTGACGACGCAGGCGCAGGCGGCGGCGATCGCGGCACTTGGCGATCAGGAGTTCGTCGCGCGTTGTCGCCGTGAAAACGCGGTCCAGCGTGACCGACTGATGGAGGCGGTAAGCGCGCTCGGCAATCATGGGCTGCGGCCGGTGCCGTCGGCGGCGAACTTCATATTGGTTGAATTTCCGGAGGGCGGCGACCTGACGGCGGAAAAGGCCAATGAATATCTGACGGCGAAGGGCATCCTCGTCCGCTGGCTTCCCGCTCAGGACCTCGCCCATGCCCTCAGGATCGGCGTCGGAACCGAAGAGGAGACAACAATCGTCATCGAGGCGCTGAAAGACTTCGTCGGCGACCGCGCCTGATGCTGCCCTTCTCGCGCGTCGCGATCATCGGTTGCGGCCTTATCGGGTCGAGCGTCGCGCGCGCCGTGCGGCGGGACATGCCGAACGTCGTCCTGACGGGACATGACGCCGATTTGGAGGTGCGCGCACGGGCGGAGGCGCTGACATTGTTCGACGACATTGCCGATCATGTCGGCGCCGCCGTTTGCGACGCGGATCTTGTCATTTTGGCGGTGCCGGTACGGGCAACGAAGGCCGTGGCGGCCGACATCGCGGACGATCTGCCGGACGAGGCGGTGGTGTCGGATGTTGGTAGCGTGAAAGCCTCGGTAGCGGCGGCGCTGCGGGCGGCGCTTTCACATCCGGAACGCATCGTCCCGGCGCATCCGGTGGCGGGGACCGAAGACAGCGGTCCGGATGCTGGCTTCGCCGATCTGTTTCAAAAACGCTGGTGCATCCTGACGCCCGCGGAGGATGCCGATCCGGTCGCCGTCGAGCGTCTGTCCGAATTCTGGCGACGGCTCGGCAGTGATGTCGAAATCATGGACGCAGAACATCACGACATCGTGCTTGCCGTGACGAGCCACGTCCCGCACCTGATCGCCTACACAATCGTCGGTACGGCGACGGATGTGGAGGATGTCACGCGCGGCGAGGTCATCAAATATAGCGCGGGTGGCTTCCGTGATTTCACGCGCATCGCGGCCAGCGATCCGACGATGTGGCGCGACGTCTTTCTGGGCAACAAGGAGGCGGTCCTCGAAGTCCTGCAACGGTTCACCGAGGACCTGACCGCGCTGCAGCGGGCGATACGCTGGGACGACGGTGAGCAGCTTTACGAGCGGTTTCGGGCGACGCGCGAGACCCGGCGCCGGGTCATCGACGCGGGTCAGGACACGGCGGCTCCCGATTTCGGGCGAGGCCCCCCGAAGGCGTCCTGATTTCGCTGAGCGTCGGCGCGGTCGGCGTCCCGCCCAGCGTAAAGCGCGCCGGGTGGCGGCGGCGGAATTCCTCTGCGGGGTAGCGCCCCTGTCCCAGCATTGCCGTGATGGTCAGGGGACAGTCAGTGTCGAGACGACCGGAGAGTGCGAGCGTCCCGTCCGGCAACGGCGCGATGGTCGCGTCGAACCCAGCCAGCGGCTCGTCGTCCGGGCTTGTGATCGTCGCGCCGTCGATCTCGATCGTCCCGCCATCGGTCCAGGCAACGAGCGAAGCGAGCGGCTCGTCGGCGGTGATTTTGAAAGGTATCGACGCTGCGAAACGCAGGTCGTCCACGTCGAAGGTTCCGCCGATGCGCGCTTCCGCCTGCGCCGGCGGGGTCGCGTCGGCACCGCCGGCGGGCGCTGTGACTGGCGTTTCGCGAAAGTGTAGCTCGAGTGGCGCGGCGGTGGCAGAAGGAAGTCCGCGAGCCGACAGACTGGCGCGTTCGAAGCCCATCGACAGCCGCTGGATGATGTTGCTCGCACGGAGGCTGGCGCGCGCGTCCGGCGCGGTCAGGCGAGCATCGGCAAAGCCTGCGACTTCTGCGTCGATCTCGACATCGGTCAGATAGCCGACGAGGGGGTAGGCCTGAAATGGCGTGCGCCCGATTTCGCTGCGACCTGCCGTCAGCTCGATGCGCGCACCTTCGCCGCCGCGGGTCACGTCGATGCCCGGAAGCGGCGCATTCAGGCGGTACGGAAATCCGCTGACATCGGGCTCGCCGACGGACGCCACAACATCCGCGAAGTTGGCTGCCTCAGCACGCCAGTAGACGCTGTAGACGATCAAGCCGACGATCAGCGGCGCGAGGGCGAACAGGAAGGGCCGGGCGGCTTTCAGCATGTCATGGCTTTTCGTTGATTGCGCTGTGCAGGCGGGCCTCGAAGTCTTCGCGGTCGAGACCGGCGGGAATGTCCTCACCGAACCGCATCCGCATGACCCCAGGCCGCTTCAGCCCGGTCTTCGGCCAGACATACCCGCTCGACAATGCGACGGGTACGACAGGAAGTTTCAGGAGTCGGTAAAGCCCGGAGACGCCTGCGCGTAGCGGCGGCGCTTCGCCCGGTGGCGTGCGCGTACCTTCCGGGAAGATGACGATCTGCCGGTCCTCCGCCTTCGCTTCGCTCGCGGCGCGGAGCATCGTTCGCATCGCACTTGCCTGTGCATCGCGGTCGACAGGGATTGAGCCGTGCGTTCGCGCGATCCAGCCCCAGACGGGAATACGCATCAGCTCGGCCTTCATGACGACGGCCGGCCAGGGAAACAGGCTCGGCAGGAGTAGCGTTTCGAGGTTTGACTCATGTTTCGATGCGACGATGACGGCACGGTCGGGGATCTTGCCGTCGATTTCGATACGAATGCCGAGCACCGCCTCGACAAGCCATCGAATATAACCGGACCACATGGACGCACCGCGCTGCGCCTCTGTTCGGGAAATCAGCGTGCGAAAAGCTGCGACGATGACGAGGATCGTGCTGCCGATATAGAAAAGGATGGCGAAGACGATATTTCTAAGAAGCAGCATCAGGTGGCCCCCAGCCGCAGCGCCGCGTAGCGGGCAGCGAACTTCGTATATTCACGTGCCAAACCGACGACGCCCGTGGGGCTGTCGACCGCATCCGGTAACATAACGACATCGTCATCCAGCTGCGCTTCCAGCTCCAGCTGCGCGCGCGGCATATGATCGGCGGCGGTGATGACGCGAAGCGAGCGGTAGCCGTTCTGCCGCGCCCAGGCGGCGACCTCGCTACCATTGCCGATGGTGTTTGCCGCGCGCTTACCGAGGTCGATGCGGTCGTCGAACAGGTCGGGCTCGGCCTCGACCTCCGCCGCGAGTTCAAGTGGCTGCACGACGGGATCGACTCCGGAGATGAGGAGACGCTCGGCGCGGCCCGCCTCGATCAGGTCGATCCCGCGCGCGACTCGACCGGGACCACCTGTCAGGACCACGATCCCGTCGGTCGCCTGCGTGTCGCTGGCCGCGCCCGGCAGGCTCAGCATGAACCAGACAAAGCCCGCACCCCAAAGAAGCATCAGGAACAAGCCAAGGCGAATGAGCGTCCGCATGGCCTAAAGCACATTCGCAAGGCGGCGCTCGACCGTGATGCGCGCCGTGGCGACCGTCAGCAGGATGGCCGCGATGGGAATAGAGACGAGAAGCGTCCAGCCCCACCAGGGCAGACCAACGCCCGCCATCAGGCCGTTGCCCACGCTTCCCAACAGCCCGCCGATCACCACGATAATGACGAGGCCGACGAGAAAGCCGATCGCCGTCCCTAGCGCGGCGATGACGGCGAACCGAT
>JBAUIQ010000310.1:0-1886 GCA_049683075.1 Pacificimonas sp. | reverse complement strand
GGGCATCCGCAGGGCCGGCGGCAGGCGCGTCTTTCTGCCCGATCTTCGGTTCGGTGCCCGCCATCAGCCGCCTGATATTTGCCTCGTGCCGCGCGATGACCAGCATCGCGATCCCCGCCAGCAGCAGGGCCGCGTCCCAGCGCCCCTCGAGTGCAGGCACGATCGGGGCCGCGACGCTCGCCACGATCCCGCCGAGCGACGAGAAGCGGAAGATTAGCGCGACCCCGATCCAGGTCACCGCCGCAACGAGCCCGGCTAGCGGATTGAGCGCCGCCGCGACGCCCAGCATCGTCGCCACGCCCTTGCCGCCCTTGAAGGCCAGCCAGATCGGAAAGCAATGCCCCAAGAACGCGCCCATTCCGCCAAGAATGTCGCCTCCCATGGCATGCTGCCCACCCAGCCAGACGGCCAGCGCCCCTTTGCCGATGTCGAGGAAAAGCGTCGCCACGGCCAGCCCCTTGCCCCCGGCACGCAGCACGTTCGTGGTTCCGATATTCCCGCTGCCGACGGCCCGAACATCCCCTTTGCCCGCGATCTTCGTCAGCAGCAGCCCGAACGGGATCGAGCCGACCAGATAGCCGATGACGAGCCAGGTCCAGGGCGTGAAGAAAATGTCGGTGGGCATCTTCTGGTGTGTCTATGCGCTCCCGGGGTGAGAGGGAAGAGGCGCGCATCCTTGCGACCCGTCCACAAAGCGTATAAGTTCTGTGGACAAAAATATGGAGACGCAAAATGGCCGGTGGCACGACCCTCAACGTGCGCGTTAACAGCGCGCTTCAGGACCATATCGCGATGCAGCTCGGCGAACACGGCCTTTACGAGAACGCCAGCGAATATGTCCGCGACCTCATTCGGCGGGATAAGAAGCGGCGCGAGGGCGAAGTTCCTCCGCATCATGCGGCGCTTTTGAAGGGGCGTTTGGAAACGCCCCTGTCCGAATATCGCGAATCGACCGCCGAGGATGCGATCGCCCGCGGCGAGGCCCGGTGGACCGCACAGGAACAAACATGACAGCTTTTCGTCTGAGTCCCGAAGCGGACGCGGACGTTGATGATATCCTCGACTACACGCGAGATGTCTGGGGCCGGGAACAGGCGTCAGCCTATGTTCGCGGACTGTATGACATGTTCGACGAGATCGCGAGCAGGCGGCGGCCGTGGAAACGCGCTGACCTTGGCACAGAGGACGTGCTCTTTCGACGGCACTATGGGGCCTACTGGATCTACTGGCGGGAAACCGAGGGCGGCATGTGTGCGATTGTCGGAATATTGCACGAACGTATGGATATGTCCGCGCGAATGGCGGTCCGTCTGCGAGTGCCCTGACGCGCCCGCGAACCGCCCCTCGCTACAGCCCCGCCCTTGCCGCGCGGCCCCTCCCATCTATATGCCCCGCTCGGACGCAGCCCGTCGGCGGCGCGATAGGGAGCCCGGATTATCGCCAGCAATCTCGTGATCGTGGAATCGCCCGCCAAGGCGAAAACGATCAACAAATATCTCGGGTCCAACTATGACGTGATCGCGTCTTATGGCCATGTCCGCGACCTCGTGGAAAAGGACGGGTCGGTCGATCCCGAGAACGACTTTGCGATGAAGTGGAAGGTGCAGACCGACCGCTCGAAACAGCTGCGCGAGATTGCCGACAAGGCGAAAAAGTCCGATGCGCTGATTCTCGCCACCGACCCCGATCGCGAGGGGGAGGCCATCAGCTGGCATCTCTACGAACATCTGAAGGCGAAGAAGGCGCTGCCGAAGGACGTGCGCCGCGTCACCTTCAACCAGATCACGAAGGCCGCCGTCGGCGCGGCGATGGCCGCCCCGCGCGAACTCGACGAGCCGCTGATCGATGCGTATCTCGCTCGCCGCGCACTCGACTATCTTGTGGGC
>JBAUIQ010000309.1:0-6474 GCA_049683075.1 Pacificimonas sp. | reverse complement strand
GTATAGGCCTGGCCCTGCCGCGAAAGCACGACGCCATCGACGACGAAGGATACGCTTGGTTCGACCGCCGATGAGAAAACGCTGGTCCCGACGCCTCGGATCTGCACCGAGCTATTGAGAGCGTTGGTGCTCTGCGTGAAGGTCACGGACGGCGAAATCTGGCTGAGATTGGTGAGGTCGCCGATTTGGCGATTTAAAAGCGCATCGCCATCGAACGCTGTCACGGCGATGGGCACATCCTGAAGCCGTTGTTCGCGTCGCTGCGCAGTGACGACGATCTCGTCACCCCTGGCAATGGATCTTTCCGCGTCTTGAGCCACCGCCGGAAAAGCTGCGCCGATTGAAAGCGCTACCGCCAAGGCTGCGCGTGAGACTCCGAGCATCGTTCGCTGGTCCATGACCCCACCTCCCCAATTTGATCCGTCGGCTTTTTGATTATCCGACTGGATAGGGAATGAATGTCGCTCACCAATTGGAAAGTCAACGCTCTCCGTTATCAGGCTCCGGTACCGGCAGGCGAAATGGTGGCCGGACGGGCACGTCGAACGCCGCCCGCGCAGCTTCCAAACGCTCCCGAAGTTCCGCCACGCGCTCTTTGCGCGCGCGCGACAGGCTGTAGGATTCGGTCGGATCCTGCTCGAGGTCGAACAGCAGGAAGCTGCCGAACTGGTCGAGCGGAAGGTCGAACCCTCGATAATAGTCTTGGAATACCAAGCGCTCGTTACCGACAGGAAGGGCGGTGATCTGGTCGTTGTCGAAGAACCAGATCGCCTCGTGCGGACTGTCGGCACCCGCCGTCAGGACGGGCCAGATATCGCGACCGTCTATCGGACGATCCCCCGGAACAGTCGCGCCGCCGAGCTCGGCGAAGGTCGGTAGCAGATCGATCAATCCGGCGGGCGCGCCGCTTTCCGTTCCAGGCGCAATCCGGCCTGGGGCGTAGGTGATGAAGGGAACGCGGTAACCGCCCTCCCAGGATGACCCTTTTCGACCGCGAAACGGACCGCTCGATCCTTCGAACCAAGGGCCGTTGTCGCTCGTGAACACGATGACGGTGTCGTTCGCTTTGCCGCTTGCGACCACTTCGTCGATCAGGCGGCCGACCTCATGATCGAGCTCCTCGACAACATCGCCATAAAGCCCAGCCGCCGACCGCCCGCGAAATGCCTCACTGGCATGAAGCGGGATGTGCGGCATGGGGTGGGCGAGGTAGATGAAAAAGGGCTCGTCCGTGTCGTTCTGCACGATATCGATAGCCGCCTGCGTAAGACGCCGCGTCAGTGTCGCCTGCTCCACGGGCTGCTCGACGGCTTCGCGGCCCTCGTACAAGGCCAAAGGGTTCATATCATTGGAATAGGGGATGCCGAAGAACCGGTCGAAGCCATGTTCGAGTGGATGATGCTCCGGCTGGTGCCCCAGATGCCATTTCCCGAGCAGTGCCGTCCGATAGCCGTTCGATTTTAGCAGCTCCGGCAACGTGATTTCGCTGGCCGGCAAGCCATGTGTGCTCCACGGCTGGATGACTTGATCCGCAAGTCCGGAGCGGATCGCATAGCGACCGGTCATTAGGGCAGCTCGGGCGGGCGTGCAGACATTTGCGCTGGCATAAAAGCTCGTCAGCCGCGCACCCTCCGCCGCCATCCGGTCGAGGCGGGGTGTCTCGATCAGTTCCGCACCGTTGACGCCGATATCACCCCAGCCGAGATCGTCGGCAAGAATGACGATGATGTTCGGTCGATCCGTTGCCGCCGCGGGAAACAGCGCGAAGATCATCAGGAATATCGGCGCGAACAGTCTCATCTCAGGTCTCCGGATCGGCAGCGCGGTGGTCGAGGAATAATGTGATCATCGCTTCCGCGTGCGCATCGACGGCGCCCGGATCGAGGATGTCGACGCCGTGAACGCGGCGAACCTCGGGCGCGAGGACGAAGGGCATCTGGCTGGATGCGACGATGATGTATGCGAGCGAGGCGTCGGGGATGTCAGGCCAAATGCCGAGTGCCTTTTCTGCCCGCATATTTGCTTCGACCGGCTCACGCTGTGGACGAATGAAGGTCTCCACCGCCCAGTCGAGCCGCTCGTTATCCCGGATAGACTCCTGCACCATGATCCTGGCGTGCTCCGGATGCCGCGCGCAATAGCGGACGTCGCGACGGATTGCGTTTTTGAGCTTTTCGAGCCGCGACTAGCCGCGATCCTCGGGGTGAGGACCTGCCAGTTCCTCCTCCATGCGCGTAAAGAGGAAAGCAACCGCCTCCCGCCAGAGGCGGTCTTTGCTGTCGAAATGATATTTTATCAGCGCGTGATTGACGTCGGCGGCGGCGGCGATGTCCCGCAGCGTCGCCCCCTCAAAGCCGCGGGCGGCGAAGATTTCGAGCGCCTTGGCGAGGATACGGGCACGGGTTTCGCGGCGCTGACGCTCGCGCGGCTTCAGCGGCGGGTTTTGAAGGGTATCGGTCATGCGCCGACCGCTTATGGGCGGAAAGGCATGTTGTCCAACTTGGTTAGCGAGCGCGATCATGTCGGCGAGGTGACCGTCCGCCGCCGCGCGATTGCCCGTTCCAGTCGCGCGTGGAGCTGGCGGTCGAGCGGGTAGGTGCGAACAAGCAGAAACGCCGCGCCGATGAGCGCTGCGGGAAGCAAGGTCATGATCGCCTTCAATCCGCCAAGCGTCTCCTCCGCCTGCATCTCATTCGCGCTATACCCGACAGCATCGAGAAGGATGCCGAGTACGCCCGCCGCGATGCCGAAACTCGCCTTTTGCGCGAGCGACATGAGGCCGAAAACCAGCGATTCCGTGCGCTCACCCGTTTGCCACTCGCCATATTCGACAGTGTCGGGGAGCATCGACCAGAAGCTGAGATAACCCGCCGCCGAACCCGCTGCGCCGAGAGCGAACAGAGCCGTCACCATTGGCACCGTCTCGATCGGATTGAACCAAAGCGCCAGCGACACGCAGAAGGATATGGCGAGGCCCGTCGACCAAACGAAGCGTTTCGATGTCTCCGACGTCACCCATGCCCAAATTGGCACGAATACCGCCGCTCCGCCCGTGATGAACGCGAGCGCCGTCCCCGACGCCTGCTCGTCTCCGAGATTGTATTTGTAGTAATAGATCAGCGTTTTGGATGCCATGACGCCCGCCGCAACGCTGAGCACCGTTGCCGTGAAGACAATCAGGAACGGCCCGTTCGTGCGCAGAGATGAAAGCGCTATTTTAAGATTGGGGCGCGATCGACTGGCGTCGATGTCGACCGGCGGCTCACGCGTCGTCAGGAAGACGAAGAGAAAGATGGGCAGCGACAGCGCCGCGTAGAGGCAGGCCGTCCAGAAAAAGCCAGTCGCGGCATCGCCTGCGCCGAACCACGCCACCAATCGCAGCGTAAAAAAGGCGACGAACAGCCCCGCGAGCGTCGCAAAAACCATGCGGAACGCCGCAAGTTCGTTCCGCACTTCGCTGGACCTCGTCATGCGCGCCGATAGTGATGAGAAGGGGATCGACATCACCGTATAGACCGTCCGCATCAGGACATGCGTCGCCGCGGCGTAGATGATGAGCGCCATGCCTTCCGCCTCGGGCGCATAGAACATCAGGACCATGGTGGCACTGAGCGGCAGCGCGCCGAACAGGATATAAGGCCTGTAGCTGCCCCAACGACTGCGCGTGCGCTCCGCGATATAACCCATGACCGGGTCGGTGATGCCGTCCCAGACGAGCGCGACCAGCATTATGAGGCCCGCGACCTGGTTCGGCAGGCCGAGGACATCCGTGTAAAAATAGAGAAGATATAGGCTGGTCGTTGCCCAGTAGAGGTTGAAGCCGAAGTCGCCGAACCCGTAAGCGAGCCGGCGCCAGCGCGGCAGCGTATATCCGGACTGTTCCACTCGCCCTCCCCAGGGTGGTTTCAGTGTACGCTAACCTGTTGGTGAGCGAATGGCCAGAGCGCCGCCGCCTGTATTGCGAACCTCGTCGATGAGGGTCATGTTCGCGATGGCGTCGGCGCCACCGGTGATCGGCTTCGCAGTGTCGGATATCACCGTCGTGACGTGCGCAAGCTGATGCTCGTAGGTCGAGCTGTCCGGCACAGGTTCGTTTCGATCGATTTTACCCACCCGGACGGTCAGCCGCGCGCCAAGTTGCGGCGCGAGCGGATTTTCGAAGCGGACCGTTCCGCCTTCACCTTCGAGGTGAAGCCAGACTTCAGGCTCATCGACATCCATCGCGCATGAAGCCATTCCGACCGCGCCATTTGGTGCGGTCATATGTGCCGTTGTCTCAAGGTCGGTGCCGTTTGCCGTGCGGCGCGCCGTTGCGGATTGAACAGAGAGTGGCTCTGGAAGAACCATCCGCAGCCAGTGGAGGCAATAGCAGCCAAGGTCCATCAGCGCGCCGCCACCAAGCTCCGGACGGTAGCGCAACTCGCCCGGCTTATCCGGGATCGGCACGGCGAAGCGAGCTTCGGCCTTCACGATGCGTCCGATCTCTCTCGCCGCCAGAATGGCGAACAGCCGGGCAAAGCCGGGATGGTAGCGATAGTGAAAGGCTTCGATCAACGGGCGGTCCGCCACCTCTGCAGCCGCGACCATCATGCGCGCTTCGCCCGCATCCATGGCGAATGGCTTTTCGCAAAGGACAGCCTTCCCTGCCTTCAGAGCGGCGATGCTCAATCGTGCATGCTGCGAGGGTGGCAGCGCGTTGTAAACGAGGTCGATATCAGGGTGCGCAATCAGCTCGTCGTAAGACCCGAGCGCGGTTTCGATATCGTGAGCCTCGGCGTACTTGTCCGCCCGTCTTGCATCGCTCGCCGCGACGGCGACGATCTGACAGTCGTCCCGCGCGGCGACGTGTGGGATCAGCGCATATTCGGCGACGCGCGATGCGCCGAGAAGGCCGATGCGTATCAAGCGCCCTCGCCGTCCGCAGCCTGCATCAACCGTCCGAACAGCTGCGCCGCCTGCGCCGGATCCTCCGGCCTGACAAAGGGAAAGGTCAGGCTCTCCTCACCCTTCCACGCATAGGGATCCTCGCCCGCCACAAGCTCGAAATCGCGGACATCATCGCGCGGTTTCGGCGGGATCCCGAATGTCCACGGCAGAAGGGAGCGAGCCGACATATAGTGGTTAACGATGGCGCGGCGGTAGCCTGTCTCGCGGGTGTTGTTAAGGGAACGGTGCAGCACATAGCCGTCGAAGAAAACGACCGATCCCGCGGGCACTTCGACGGGGACGCCCCCTTCCCGCTCATAAGGATAATCCTGCACTTCTTCGCTTGAGTCGAAGCGCGTATCGCCATGCGGCGCAGTCCGCCACAGGACGCCATGTTTGTGGCTGCCCGGATGCATCCACAGGCACCCATTGTCGATGGTCGCATCGTCGAGCGCGATCCAAACGCCGGTCAGTGAGCGGTCGCGCGTTGCGATATAATGCTCGTCCTGATGCCAGGCTTGCCCGGGTTTTCCGGCATTCTTCACGAACAGCATCGACTGCATGCATTTGACGTCGGGGCCGATCAGTTTCGTCAATATGTCGACGATCTTCGGCTGGTGGACGACATCGCGCATGACGTCCGACGCCTTGTGCGGGAAATGAATCGCCAGCACCTTCGCGATGGCCGGACCGTCGCCAGTCAGAAGGTCGGTGCCCATGATTTCGCCACGCTCGCCATCGGCGATGGCCGAGGCTTCGTCTCGAAGCGCTGACACCTCGTCGGCGGTCAAAAGGCCTTCGGCAGCGAAGTAGCCATCATCCTGATATTGCCGTTGCCAGTCCGCCGGATTTGTCATGGCACGATCCTTTTGCTTATTCACCATCTGGATAACGATAAGGGAGGCGCACGTGAACGCTGAAATCGAACAGCTGAAAGCCATGATCTCGGCGGGGCAGAGCGCAGGCACGCCCTCGCTCGCCGAACGACGCGCGAATATGGAGGCGATGGCGGCGGTGTTCACGCCGCCGGACGACATCGAACTGGAGACCGGCGAGTTGGGCGGCATTCCGATTCTGCGCGCTCGGCCGAAAACCCGTGCCGAGGGTACGATCTTATATTTTCATGGCGGCGGCTATGTCAGCGGGTCCATCAACACGCATCGAGGTTTCGCCGCCGAGATCGCGCGTCGTTGCTATGCCGAAGTCGTCTCCGTCGATTATCGGCTGGCGCCTGAGCAGCCGTTCCCGGCAGCACTCGATGATGCCTTCGCGGCATATCGTGGTCTGCCGGGTGCGCCGCTGGCCTTCATGGGTGACAGCGCGGGCGGCGGGCTCGCCCTGGCGCTCGCGATGCGCGTGCGGGACGAGCGGCTGCCCCTGCCGAAGCGGCTCGTTCTCCTCTGTCCCTGGGTCGACATGACCTGCACGAAGCCGTCATTCGAAAGGCTCGCCGACCTCGACCCGATCAATGATGCGGACAGCCTGCGCGGCGATGCGGAGGCCTATCTGTCCGGAACCGATCCGCGCAGCCCGCTCGCCTCGCCGCTC
>JBAUIQ010000308.1:0-2147 GCA_049683075.1 Pacificimonas sp. | reverse complement strand
GTGTACCGTCGCCGAAGGTGAAGTTGTTCATCGTCCCTTGCGCCGCTGCCATCGCGCCGAGTGCACCGAAAATCACATCGCAGACGACCTGGCTGGTTTCGACATTTCCGGCGACCACCGCCGCCGGATATTGCGGGTCGAGCATCGAGCCCGGCGGCACGACGATGTCGACGGGGCGCAGACACCCATCATTCATCGGGATCGCTTCGTCGACCAACGTGCGGATGGCGTAAAGCACCGCAGCGCGCACCACGGCGAACGGCGCGTTGAAGTTATTGTCCTGCTGGTCGCTGGTGCCCGTGAAGTCGAACGTGGCGCGCTCGCCCTCGATGCGGACGGCACATGCGACGATCGCGCCATTGTCGAGTTCGAAACTTCGCTCGCCGTCCGACAAGTGCATCAGAAGGCGGCGCACGGCCTCCTCAGCATGGTCCTGCACGTGGTCCATATAGGCCGCCACGACACCCGGCCCCTGTTCCTCGGTCACGCGCAGCAGTTCGCGAGCGCCGCGAGCGCAGGCGGCGACCTGCGCCTTCAGGTCGGCAATATTCGTCATTGGCATTCGTGCTGGATGCGCGCCGCCGGTCAGAAGAGCGCGCACCGCTTCGTCGCGAAACCTATCACCCTCGACGATCAGCACATTGTCGAACACGACGCCTTCTTCGTCGATGGTGCGGCTGTCCGCAGGCATGGAGCCGGGTGCGATGCCGCCTATATCCGCGTGATGCCCGCGCGAAGCGACCCAGTAAGCGGGCGCGTCACCTTCAAGAAAGACCGGCATCACGACGGTGATGTCGGGCAAGTGCGTGCCGCCGTCATAGGGCGCATTCAAAGCATAGACGTCACCGCGCCGGATGCCGCGCCCATCTACCGCGCGCTTGCCGTAAATGGCCTGCACACTCGCACCCATCGAACCCAGATGGACCGGCATGTGCGGCGCGTTGGCGACGAGGTTGCCATCCGCATCGAACAGCGCGCAGGAGAAATCCAGGCGTTCGCGGATGTTGACTGAAGATGCGCTGTGCTGGAGCGCCGCGCCCATCTCTTCGGCAATCGCCATGAAGAGACCATTGAAGATTTCGAGCCGGATCGGGTCGAGCGCGGTGGAGGCGTCGCTGCGTTCTGCGCTCTTCGTGCGCGTCAGGATCAGATTAGACTGCCGGTCGAGTTCGGCCCGCCAGCCGGGTTCGACAATCGTTGTAGAGCCGGGGTCGAGGATGACGGCCGGCCCGGGAACTGCGACATCGACCGGGATATCGTCTCGTTGCCAGATCGGGATCCGGCCCATTGCGCCCGCCAAGTTGACATCGGTCTCGGCGACGGCTCGCCCGCTCCCAGCGTTCGAGGTTCCGGCGTCGATCATCGCTTCGTTCTCGGCGACTGCCATCACGCGCAGTGTTTCGACGATCAGCGGCGCGCTGCCGGCAAAGCCGAACTGCTTGCGGTGGCCGTCATGAAACGCGGCCGCCATATTGTCAGCGCTCGCCAAATCGACTTCAATTGCATGATCGGTGCCATCATGGCGAAGCGCGACACGCGTTTCGAGATAAGGTTCGCGCTCGCCATCGCGTCTTTTCCCCAGCTCGGCCAGCGCCTCGTCACCAAGCGCCGCGCATGTATCAGAAACGATCGCCGATGAATCCTGTAGCGCGACGCCAAGCGTTTGCTGTCGCGAGGCGCGGCGGCCGGCGAGGCCCATGCCATAGGCGCTGAGAACGCCTGCATGGCGGTGGATCATCACCCGGCTCATACCGAGAGCGTCGGCAACGAGGCACGCATGTTGCCCGCCCGCGCCGCCGAAGCACGCCAGCGTGTAGCGCGTCACGTCGCGACCGCGCCCCACGCTGATCCGCTTGATCGCCTGCGCCATGTTGGCGACCGCGATGGCGACGAAGCCTTCGGCGGCGGCTTCTGGTGAGAGACATGTGCCTGTTTCGACTTTGAGCTGATCGAGGATCTCGGCCATGCGCGCGCTGGCCGCGACGGGGTCGAGCGGTTGATCGCCCCCTGGTCCGAATACCGATGGAAAGCGATCCGATTGCAACTTGCCGAGGATGAGGTTGCAGTCGGTGACCGTCAGCGGGCCGCCACGGCGGTAGCAGGCCGGACCCGGTGCCGCGCCCGCGCTGTCCGGTCCGACAAAGAAC
>JBAUIQ010000307.1:0-8023 GCA_049683075.1 Pacificimonas sp. | reverse complement strand
CCCCTTCACATGTAGGAAATTCGGTGTTTACTGATGGCGGCTCTTACCGCGTTTCAACGGAGCCCGACATTACCACACTTCACCGTCCCGCCGGTATGTCCAACCCAAACCGCTCCCCGGATGCCGCCGACACGCCGCGCGCAGCGGCCATCGCTTCGCCCGACGAGAGCTTGAAAGCTTCGCCATCGATTCTGGGTGATTTCAGACCCTCGTGCACACGCGTGCGTTGGTGCAACCTTAGTGCAACCTACACCGAACCGATTGTGACTTTCGAGCCGGATTGGCGAAAGCCAGTCGCCACAACATCGAAGCGCGCGAAACAACGACATTTCTGTCAAATGCGTGTCAAATCCGTGTGAACTTCGACGAAGGGAAACCCGCCATCCGAACAGCCGCTATCACCCTCGCCGCCCTGGCCACCCTCGCCCTTGCCGCCTGCTCGTCCGGCGGCGCGGATGGCGATGCCGAACCCTCCCGCGCCTTCTCGGCGATCCCGCCAGACGAGGTGGTAACGGCCGGCGGCACAGAGCCCTTCTGGTCGATCGAGATCGAGCCGAGAAATGGCAGTCCGGTCGCCAGCTACACCACGCCGTCGACGGAAGAAACTGGCATCGCCGTCGAGCGCTTTGCCGGCCTCAACGGCGTCTCCTGGACCGGAACCTTGGGCGGCCAGCCCTTCGCCGTCATGGCCACGCTCGGCCCGTGCAGTGACGGCATGTCCGACCGCGTCTACCCCTATGACGCCCTCGTCGAGGTGCGCGGCGAAACACTCTCCGGCTGCATCCACACCGACCGCCAGGGCTTCACTGGTACAGAAATGCCATAAAAAACGGGAGCCGCTCCGGTTGGAACGGCTCCCGTCGAATGTCAGCCAGTTGGCTCGCGGACTCAGTCTTCTTCGTCGGCATCCATTTCGCCGTCGCCATCGTCGTCATAGCGGTCCGGCATGTCGTCGCCGTCCGTATCCCAAGCGTCGGCACGGCCGTCACGGTCGCGGTCCCAGCCATCCATGCGGCCATCGCCGTCGGTGTCCATCGTGGCAGCGGAAGTAGCCGCTTCAGTTTCCTCATAGCCGCCGTCGGCGAGAGCAGGCGCGGCGATCAGCGTGGCCGCAGCCGTGGCAAGTGCGAGATTGATGCGCATGTCGTGATCCTCTTTTTGAACGTCCCCTCACTCCCGAATGAGGGAAGCGCAAAGATGTTCCACATAGGTTGAGAAACGTTCCATCTTGACGCGAACCGCTAACGCAGAACCCGGGCATAATCTTCGGCCAGGACCCTATCGAGCTCGCCGCGATACTCCGCATAGCCATCGTCGCCCTTGGCCAGCGTCCCGAGCGGCGCGTCGCGGTCAGCTGGAATCAGTGCCAGCGGCATCGTCACTGGCATCAACGCCGCCCCCTGCCCGACCTGCAATGTGGTCAGAACACCATAGAGGCTTCCGCTGCGCGCCGGTCGACCGAGAATGCCGAGCCGATACTGCCCCAGTTCGTTCGTCACCAGATAGATATGCCCCGACAGTGCCGACACGCCGACATGCCCGCCCTGCGTAAACTCCGCGTCCAGCCGGTCGCCCTCTTGAAACGCCAGTCGCCCTCGCTGGTCGTCCCAATGGATCGTAAGCCCATGAGCATAAATTGCGCCCAGCGTTCCCGCCGACGGCCGCAGCATGACATAGCGCCGCTCCAGCCAACGAACCGACGTCCGGGAATAGCCACCGAGATGATCCGGCGCCTGCCCCGGCGGCGCATCTTCGGCAGGCTCAGCCTCGCCTCTCAGGGACACGCCCAGCGCATCCTCGATCCGAACCAGCGTCGCCAGCGTGAAACGCCGCCGCCCGCCAAGCGCCTTCTCCAGCGTCGACAGGCTGATCCGCGCTTCGTCGGCCAGCCACTGCCGCGACTTCCGGCGGCGGGCGAGTTCGGTCCGCACCGTCTCGGCAATCGGTCCACCGTCCTCCGCCATGTCGCCGCTCCCCGTTACGTACAAATCCGCACATAGGCAGCGACCGCCGCACGGCACAAGCGCCGCCCGTCCGCAGACCGGCCGGTATCGGCCAGACCCGCCGCTGGCAATGATATCGCCAAGACTCGACGATCCTTGCAGTTTCTCATGCAAAGGATTGCCTATGACTATCGCAGCACCGCCGCCGAATATCGGCAAGCGCCTCTTCAGGATCGGCATCATCGCTGCCGGGCTCGCCCTACTGATGTTCTTCGTCCACCTGATCGTCTGGGACCGCCAGGACACGGCGCGGCAGGTAGAGGCTGACATCGCCAGAAGCTGGGGCGGTCCGCAACGCATCACGACACCCGTCGTCGTCATTCCCTATCGGCGGGAGACCGTGCGGACCGTCCGCGGAGCAAATGGCGAAACCCGTGAGGAGGCCTATTCGGTCACCCGTTATCTGCATCTCGCCGCGGAAACAGTGGAGGTGGAAACGGTGATGGACCCGGAGGTGAAGCGACGCACGCTATACGAGGTACCGGTCTACACTGCCGCGACCGCCATGACTCTTAGGTTTCCGAAGTCCGCTCCTGCAGACGGTGGTGTCCGCGCTGATCGTCTGCGCTGGGGCGAGGCGCGGATCATTCTCCCGCTCGACAATCCTCGGAATCTTGTCGGGCTGCCGAATATCAGCGTTGATGGCCGATCTACGTCGCCCACCATTGGCGTGCCCGGCACCGAAACCGATGCCCCAATGATCAGCGCATCGCTCGGTCTGACCGACACACCGTCCACCACGATATCCGTTGCGGTCGATATGACGGTCAAGGGCAGCCGCGACATCGTGATTGCGAGCGCGGCGCGCAAATCGAAAGTGACCTTGTCAAGCAGTTGGCCAGATCCGGGCTTCGCATTTCACTCGCCAACGACACAAACGGTTGGTCCGGACGGCTTCAAGGCCAGCTGGGTGTCCAGCAATCTGGCTGACGGGACACGTTCCGTGTGGCGTGGCCATCCGAGAGTGAACGCCGCGGAGATCGCAAGCGTTTCGCTTGTCGAGCCTGTTGATCTTTATGCAAAGCTTGGCCGCGGCATAAAATATGGCGTCCTTTTCATCGCGCTCACCTTCACCGCCTACATCATGTTCGACATGATCGGCGGCCGAGCGATGCCGATGATCGGCTATGGCCTTGTAGGATTGGGGCTCGTACAATTCTTTGTGCTGCTGACCTCACTGTCAGAACACATCGGCTTTGTCCCGGCATACATTTTGGCGGCGAGCATTTTGACGTTGATGATTTCTGCTTACACCGCCTCCGTCGTCGAAAATCGAAGGCGCGCCGGGCTGATCGGCACGATCATCACGGCCCTTTATGCTGGGCTTTATTCATTGCTAGGACTGGAGGAATCCGCGCTTCTGATCGGAAGCCTGATGCTACTCGCCGCGCTCGCCGGGCTGATGTATGCGACACGGAACATCGGCCAAGAGCCGACCGAAGGAGCGTAAACTCGTGAGCGACGTCTGGAAGATCAGCCTGCCCGTGACGAAGGCCGATGCGGAGACACTGTCCGCCGATCTTCCGGCGTTCGCGCATCTGGACCCGACACCGACGTTGGTGACGACGGAAGTCGACCCGGCGACCCCTGATGACCATCGATTGGACGTCTATATCGAGGGCGAGCCAGAACCCGAATTCATCGTGCTGCTGACAGAGCTCTTGCCGACGTCACCGCGGGTTGAACCCCTGATCGAGCTGGTCCCGGACGAGGACTGGGTCACAAAGAGTCAGGAGGGGCTCGACCCTATCAGGGCGGGCCGCTTCTTTGTGCACACGGCACGCGACGCCGATGCCGTGCCGCCGGACGCTATCCCGCTTAGGATCGAAGCGGGACTGGCATTCGGCACGGGACATCATCCGACGACGGCGGGGTGCCTACGCGCCATCGACGCGCTCGAAACGCCGCCACGAAACGTTCTCGACCTTGGGACCGGCACGGCTCTCCTCGCGCTCGGCGTCGTCAAACTGTTTCCTGATGCCAAGGTTATAGCCAGCGATATCGATGCCGTTTCGATCGATGTGGCGCGGGAAAATATCGAGGTGAACGGCGAAACCGTTGGTGAACGCGTCGGCGAACTCGCTCTTGTCGTTGCGGACGGAATGGCTGCAGACGCCCTTCAAAGGCGGGCGCCCTTCGACGTGATTATCGCCAATATCCTTGCAGGACCGTTGATTGAAATGGCGGCCGATATCGCCAGGGCGATCGCGCCCGGTGGGTTATTGATCCTTGCCGGATTACTGAGGGACCAGGAACACGATGTGGTCGCGGCCTATACGAAAACGGGTCTGACGCATGTGGCGTCAGACCCGAATGAGGGATGGCCCGTCGTAACTCTGACCCGCTCGGCGGGCTGAAGCCGCCCTCACTTAGCCGCGCCAGGCGTGGAAAAGCGGAAGCTCGTTCGAGGTCGTACGAACGCGCGACTTGCGGCTCGGCTTGGAACGCGTGGTGGCGAGGGTCACGGATGTCGTCTGGGTCTGCATCGGAAGTCTCCTTGATGGCCGCCGCGACGGCTTGAGGGAGGGAATTGTCGCGGCGGCTTCCAAGGATATGCGCACGCAGGTTGCTTCCGAGCAGGCTACGAAAGTCGGACGCAGCCATGCAGTCGCTGCATGCGACCATTCATCTATTTGTAAACATTCGGTTGCGAGAGGCGTCGCGCGAAACGCTAGTCCCGCGTGATCGTCACCATCTGCTTGCGATATCCGTTGACGAAACAGCTATCGACGCGGGTTGGCTCGTCGACGCAAGTTACCTGCATGTTCCGCTTCATCATCTCTTCGACAAGCACCGTCAGCTGCAGCTCGGCAAGGCGCGCGCCAACGCAGCGGTGGATGCCGTAGCCGAAGGCGATCTGGCGGCGCGCATTCTCGCGGTCGGCGATGAACTTGTCGCCATCCTCGAACATTTCCTCGTCGCGGTTCGCCGACGCGTACCACATGACAACCTTGTCGCCCTTGCGGATTGTCTTGCCGCGGATTTCGTAATCCTCTTGCGCCGTGCGCCGCATATGGGCGAGCGGCGTCTGCCAGCGGATCAGTTCCTGGACGGCGGTCTTGATAGGCTTTGAACCCGGTTCCGCGCCGCGCACCTTTTCCCATTCTTCGGGCCACATGTGCATCGTGCGCGCAACGCCGGTCATGGAGTTGCGGGTCGTGTCGTTTCCGCCGACGATCAGCAGGATCAGGTTCCCGATGAATTCACGTTCCGGCATGTGGTTCATGGCGGGCGAAGCCTGCATCATGGAGATGAGATCGCGGCCCGGCTCCTGCTGCTTCTTCATCTCCCAGAGACCGGCGAAATACATGCCCATCTCGTACATCTTGTTCATGCGAAGCTTGCCATATTCTTCATCGCGCGCGGCGTTAATGTCGCCCGCATAGTCCGACCATTCGGTCAGCCGGCGACGCTCGTCCCACGGAAAATCGAAGAGCAGAGCGAGCATACCGGTCGTCAGCTCGATGGAAACGAGGTCAACCCAGTCGAACGCTTCGCCCTGCGGTAGGCTGTCGAGAACCTCGCCGGTCCGGGCGCGGATTTCCGGCTCCATGAAATTCATCTCGCTCGGCGTGAACTTCGGCGCAACGGTGCGACGCTGCGCAGTGTGCTCGGGCGGGTCCATGGCGATAAACATCGGCATGGGATCGACTTCGATCTCCGGATCGCGATCGGCGATGGTGATGCCGCTATATACATAGGAAGACGAGAAGATTTTCGGCAACGCCTCGATCTCGACGATGTCCTTGTACTTCGTTGCCGACCAGTACGCGCCATAATCGCTGTCAGGCGTGTAGTGCAGGGGGTCCTCGGCACGCATCTGCTTGAAGACGTCCGGCCAGCCGCGAGACGTCCAGAGATCGACGGCCGCCGGATCGAAGAGCGACGTATCGGTTTTCATCTGCGTTGCCATGATGCCTAAAATCCTCCCAGATTGCCTATCGAGCATCACTCAATTTGCACCGCTTTGCAATCCATTCCATTAAAGAGGGATGAGCGAAACGATCAGTGCCGTCGACGTCCCGGAAGAGGACGGCCTCCTCTTCGCGATCCAGCTCGATGGCGAGGGCGGCGGCCAGCTCGTGCATTGGGACCATATCGAGGCGTGGGACCAGACGCATGGTCCGCTCTGGGTGCATGTCGATGCCGCGTCCGAGCATGTCAGGACTTGGCTTGCCGAGCGCAGCGGCCTGACCCAAGTCACGATCGACGCTCTGGTCGATCCGGAAGCGCGGCCACGCGTCTTTCACGGGAAGAACGGCTTCATCGCCATCATGCGGGGAATCAACCTGAATGAGGGCGCCGATCCGGAGGATATGGTAGCGATGCGCCTCTGGTGCGATGGCGACCGCCTGATAACCCTTCGCCATGAATATCTCCGCACGCCGCGAATGGTCCTCGACGAATTGCTCGGCGAAGCGAAGGGTCGCGAAAGTGCGCCCGCACTCTTCGAGCAATTGATTTCGACGCTGGTCGACTATGTCGGGACCGCCATCGAAGAATATGAAGGGCGGCTGGAAGCGCTGGAACTTGGGGTGGAGGGCAGCGACATTGATGGGCTGCGGTCAAAGCTATCCGAACTTCGGCAGGACATTGTCTTCGTCCGCCGACATATGGCGCCTCAAGCCAGCGCGCTTGAGCGTATGTTGGCATATCCGCCGGATTGGATGGCGAATGACGAGCAACTTTTGATCCGCGAGAGCGCCGATCAGTTCGAGCGCTATATCGAAGATCTGGACGAGTTTCGCGAACGTGCGCTGGTGGTGAAGGACGACCTGCTGAACCGCCAAAACGAACGCATGAACCGCACCATGTATGTCCTCTCCATCGTGGCGGCGATCTTCCTGCCGCTCGGCTTCCTGACAGGACTGTTCGGCATCAATGTCGGCGGGATGCCGGGGGTCGACGACGGCGACGCGTTTTGGCTGATGTCGGGCTTTTGCGTCGCGATCATCATTGCCGAAGTGGCGTTATTCAGGCGGCTCGGCTGGCTCTGACGCCGACGCTACAGTCCGGACGGAATGTGTGCGCCTGCGCCATGCTCCAATAACGGGCGTAGCGCGTGCCCTCGGGCTCGGCGATAAGTTCGCCTTCGTCCAGGAATTGGTAGATATCGTCGATCGACTTCATCTGGGACGGATTAAGGCGCATCCTCAGATGAAACGGCTCGAAGTCCGTATGCGCGCGAATACCGGACGCCACCATCAGATCGCGGAGGGCGCCCATCGTCTTTTTATGAAAACGTGCGACTCGTTCCGTCTTGTCTTCGACGACTAGACCACGCTGCCGCGCTTCCGACGTCGTGGCCACTGCGGACGGACATTCGCCGGTGTGGCATTGTTGCGCCTGAATGCAGCCGAGCGAAAACATGAAGGCGCGCCCGGCGTTGCACCAGTCAGCACCGATGGCGAAATTCATGGCGAGCGAGGCGGCGCTGTAGACTTTGCCGGACGCCGCCAGCCGCACCTCGTCCTTCAGGCCGCAGCCGACCAGCGCGTTGCGCGTCATGACGAGCCCTTCACGTAATGGCATGCCGACCCGATCCGACATTTCCTGAGGCGCGGCACCCGTGCCGCCCTCCCCGCCATCGACCACGAGGAAGTCCGGGCGGATACCGGTTTCCAGCATGGCCTTCATCAGGGCGAAAATCTCATGTGGAAAACCGACACAAAATTTCAGGCCGACTGGTTTTCCGCCGGACAGATCGCGCATTTTCGCTGCGAACTCGAGAAGTTCGATCGGCGTCGTAAAGGCACTATGCGCCGCGGGCGAGATCACGTCCTGTTGTTCCGGCACGCCGCGAATGTCGGCGATTTCCTTGGTGACTTTTGGGCCAGGAAGCATACCGCCCTTCCCGGGCTTCGCGCCTTGTGACAGCTTGAGTTCGACCATTTTCACCTGGTCGTCCTGTGACTTGTCCGCGAACTGCTCGGGATCAAATTTACCGTCCGATGTCCGCGCGCCGAAATAGCCCGTGCCAATTTCCCAGACGAGGTCGCCGCCTTCGCGGTGGTAGGGGC
>JBAUIQ010000306.1:0-7030 GCA_049683075.1 Pacificimonas sp. | reverse complement strand
GTGTAAGCCTTACCCTTCTCGGCGGCCTCCTGCGAGCGGTCGAGCAACACGACGTCGATCCCGGCGCGCGCCGAAACCATGGCGATGCCTGCGCCCATCATGCCGGCGCCGAGCATGCCAAGCTTCTTCGTCTTCATTTCCGGCTGACCGCCCGGGCGACGCGCGCCCTTTTCGGCAGCCTGCTTCGAGACGAAGAGCGAGCGGACCATGTTCATAGCCTGCGGGTCGGCGACGAGCTTCGTCATATATTTCGTCTCGATCTTGATTGCCGTGTCCATCGGCACCTGCGAGCCTTCATAAACGGACGACAGGATCGCGAACGGGCCGTTGATGTTGCCGTTCGTCTGTTTGATCGTCATCGCCGTGCCGCCGATGAACGTCTGCGCGAAGTTCGGGTTGAGCGCGGTGGCGGGGCCGCCGGGCATCTTGAACTTCTTTTGATCCCAAGGCTGCACGCCGCCTTCCGGATTGGCCTTCACCCAGGCTTTGGCCTTGCCGACGATCTCGTCGGCTGGGGCGACGTCATGCACGACGCCGAAGCCCTGTGCCTCGGCGGGTTTCATCGACTTGCCCTGAATGAGATACATCAGCGCGTTCTGGACACCCATCAGGCGCGGCAGGCGCTGCGTGCCACCCGCCCCCGGCATCAAACCGACCATGACTTCGGGCAGACCCAGCTGGATCTTCGGATTGTCGGCGACGACCCGGTAGTGACAGGCCAGCGCTAACTCCAAACCGCCACCCAGTGCGAGGCCGTTGATCGCGCACGCAACCGGCTTGCCGCACGTCTCAAGCGCGCGGAACATCTCGTTCAGCGGCCAGATTGCGTCGTAAAGGCGCTTCATCGGCGAAACATTGCCATCGGCGGACGCGTCGCCAGCAAGGCCGCCCATGCCCTTCAGGTCCGCGCCCGCCATGAAGCCGGACGCTTTTCCGGACGTAATGACCGCGCCCTTGACGCCGTCGTCGGTGGCGATCTTCTCGATCATCGCCTTCAGGTCGATCTGGAACTGCTCGTTGATCACGTTCATCGACTGTCCGGGCAGATCGATGGTCAACGTCAGGATGCCGTCATTGTCGAGGTCGGTCTTGATGGTTTCGGTAGTCATATAAGGTTCCTGCAAATCTCAATTCTCATCATCCCGAGCGAAGTCGAGGGACGCGCGATGTGACTGCAAAACCTTCCGCCGGTCCCTCGACTTCGCTCGGGATGATGAAGTGAAGTAGGTGGCGGAAGCTAGGCCTGTGGCGTCCCGTAAAAAAACGTCAGAGCCGCTCGATGATCGTCGCCGTGCCCATGCCAGCGCCGACACAGAGGTTCGCAAGCGCCGTGCCCTTCCCGGTCCGCTCCAGCTCGTCGAGCACGGTGCCGAGGATCATCGCGCCGGTCGCGCCGAGCGGGTGGCCCATGGCGATCGCGCCGCCATTTACGTTGATCTTGTCATGATCGATGTCGAGCGCCTGCATGTAGCGAAGGACGACAGAGGCAAACGCCTCGTTGAGCTCGTAAATATCGATATCACCGACGTCCATGCCTGCGCGGTCGAGAACCTTCCTCGTGACGAACTCGGGGCCGGTCAGCATGATCGTCGGCTCCGATCCGATCGAAGCCATGGCGCGAATTTTCGCGCGCGGCTTCAATCCGTATTTTTCACCGATTTCCTTGTTGCCGATCAGGATCGCCGCGGCGCCATCGACGATACCGGACGAGTTGCCGCCGTGGTGGACGTGGTTCACCTTCTCGAGTTCCGGATATTTCTGCAGGACGACCGCGTCATAGCCCGGCATCTGCGTGCCGATGCCCTCGAAGCTTGGATTCAGCCCGCCGAGCGACTGCATATCCGTGCCGGGACGCATATGCTCGTCATGATCAAGCACGGTATCGCCGATGACGTCCTTCACGGAAACGACAGATTTCTTGAAATAGCCATTTTCCCAGGCATTTGCCGCGCGTTTCTGAGATTCGACGGCATAGGCGTCGGCATCGTCGCGGCTGAAGCCGTATTTCGTCGCGATCAGGTCGGCGGAGACGCCCTGCGGCGCAAAGTAGCTGTGGAAGTTGACCGCTGGATCCGTCGCCCAGGCCGCGCCATCGGAGCCCATGGGAACCCGGCTCATGGATTCGACGCCGCCACCGATGGCAAACATCGCTTCGCCCGACATCACCTTCGCCGCCGCCATATTGGTAGCCTCGAGGCCTGAGGCGCAGAAGCGGTTTACCTGAACGCCTGCCGTCGTTTGCGCATAATCGGCGTTAATGACCGCCGTGCGGGCGATGTCGCCGCCCTGCTCGCCCACGGGCGAAACGCAGCCCATAACCACGTCGTCGACGTCCGTCGTGTCGACTTCGTTCCGATCGCGCAAAGCCTGCAGCACCTGGGTAGCCAGCTGGACCGGCGTGATCTCATGCAGGCTACCAGAAGGTTTGCCCTTCCCGCGCGGGGTGCGAACGGCGTCGTAGATATAGGCTTCGGTCATAATGTTTTGGTCCTTCAAATTTCTTAGTTGTCGAACAAACTTGGCGCCGTAGTTTCCCGATAGTTCTCTAGCATCCTAGAATTCCCATCGCATGCGCGCACAACGATAGCATCTTTGTCCGAAGAGCTAATGTCTGGATTGATGAAAGACGACCGTTTGGTCGCATAGCACTTATTGAACGCCAGTTGGCCCGAACTCGTCAATTCTGCTGCCCTGCGCGCTTGAGCTTCCTCTGGGTCATAAGACTTAAACTCACCGCAACCGGAGGCAACTGTGACGCTACTAACGCAAACCAATAACCTAGCCATTCTCAACCAATTCGCAGTGACAAATTCGGAAACCGTTAACATCTAAACGTCTCCCGGCTGCGGTGCGAACGTGTGTGTCATGCCCTCGCAAACGCCTCTTCGGGAAGCGCCATCACGCTTTCGGCTCCGGCCTCAAGCTGGCGGCGAAGCGCGCCCGCGTTCGGAAGGTGACGGTCCATATAATAGCGGGCCGTGATCACCTTAGCCTCGTAAAAAGGATCACCCGCCGATCCGTTCGACAACTTTGCCTGCGCGGCGCGCGCCATCTTCAGCCACATCAGGCCGAGCGCGATTGTGCCCATCAGGTGCATATAGGGAACGGCCCCCGCACCGGCATTATTCGGATTGCTCATGCCGTTCTGCATCAGCCACATTGTTGCGGCCTGCAACTCGCCGCCTGCCTTTTCGAGCTTCTCGGCCAGCGGCTTCAGCTTCTCGTCGGCTTTCGCGGCTGCGATTTCGTCATTCACCATCGCAGCGAACTGCATCAGCGCCTTGCCGCCGTTGCGGCCGAGCTTGCGCCCCACGAGATCCATGGCCTGAATGCCGTTGGTGCCCTCGTAAATCTGCGCGATGCGGGCATCGCGAACATACTGCTCCATGCCCCATTCGGTGACATAGCCATGGCCGCCATAGACCTGCTGCGCGTTGATCGCGGTCTCGAGGCCCTTGTCGGTGAAATAGCCTTTGATAACGGGGGTTAGCAGACCTACGATCTCGTCCGCCTCCTCACGTTCCGCCTCGGTCTGGGCATTGTTTGCAAGGTCGATCTGCAGCGCGGCCCACAGCGTCAGTGCCCGGGCACCCTCGGTAAAGGCGCGCGCGTCCATCAACATACGGCGGACATCCGGGTGGACGATGATCGGGTCGGCCTTGGCATCTTCGTCGGCGACACCGGTCAGCGCGCGTCCCTGCCGCCGTTCCGTCGCGTAAGTAACAGCATTCTGATAGGCGACTTCGCCCTGCCCCAGGCCCTGGATGCCGACGCCAAGACGCGCGACGTTCATCATGATGAACATGGCGGCGAGGCCCTTCTCCGGCTCACCAACAAGATAGCCGGTCGCGTCGTCATAATTCATAACGCAGGTCGCATTGCCGTGAATGCCCATCTTTTCTTCGATGGAGCCGCACTTCACGCCATTGCGCTCACCGGGATCACCATTTTCATCAAGGATGAACTTCGGCACGATGAACAGCGAAATGCCCTTCACGCTATCGGGCGCACCCTCGCGCTTTGCCAGCACGAGGTGGATAATATTTCCGGCCATGTCATGCTCGCCAGCGGAGATAAAAATCTTCTGACCGGTGATGCGATAGCTGCCGTCGTCGTTCTTGATGGCCTTGGTTCGAATGAGGCCGAGATCGGTACCGCAATGCGGCTCCGTAAGGTTCATCGTCCCGGTCCACTCGCCGGAGATCATCTTTGGCAGGTAGGTCTGCTTTTGCTCATCCGAACCCTTGACGTGGATCGCGGAAATCGCGCCATGCGTCAGGCCGGGATACATGCCGAACGCCATGTTGCCAGCGCTGATGAACTCTTCGAACGCCAAAGCCACCGTGTGCGGCAGGCCTTGCCCGCCATATTCGGCAGGCGCACCGAGCGTCCCCCAGCCAGCTTTGACGAACTGATCATAGGCTTCTTTGAACCCAGGCGGCGTCGTCACGCTGCCATCCTCGTGACGCGTGCAGCCATGATGATCCCCGACCTGGTTCAGCGGGAACAGCACCTCGCTGACGAACTTGCCGCCCTCCTCCAGAACCGCGTTCACAGTGTCGACATCCGCATCGGCGAAGCCGGGCAGGTTAGAATAATTCTGGAAGTTGATGACCTCGTTCATCACGAACTGCGTATCGCGCACGGGGGCGGTGTAGGTCGGCATTGGTCTTCGTCCTTAGGCTGTGCGACGCGCGGGAACGTCCCGCACGGCGTCGATGAAACTATTGAGGTCGGTGATCGTGTCGTCGATGTCGCGCCGCTGCTCGGTCAGCGCGGCGATCCTAGCGCGGCATTTTTCGACGAGACGTTTCTGCTGCGTTGCCGGTCCTTCGCTCTCATAAATGTCGAGAAGGTCGCGGATGTCGGCGAGACTGAACCCCACGCGGCGGCCGCGCAGGATCCATGCGAGCCGCGTGCGGTCGCGCTTCGAATAGACGCGCTGCTGCCCTTCCCGTCTCGGCGCAATCAGCCCCTCCGCCTCGTAATGGCGTAGGGTTCGCGCGGTAACGTCGAAGTCACGCGATAACTCCGCAATGGTGAAACGTTCACGATTGGCGGGTTCGAGATCGACAAGGTTCGCGACAGTGTTCATTACCAAACGCCATACTTGACGTTGACGTAAACGTCAAGATGGATCGAGGGCTTCGATCTCCGGATTTCGATGCCAGAATGTCCCGGCCTCCCCGAAACCCACAAGCGTCGTGATCGCTCGCGATACCGCATCGGCATTGACGCCTCGATATTTTCGCGCGCCACCGACCAAGAGCGGGCTGAGTGCCGGCGTCGCTATCGTTCCAATCCGCTCGCCCAGTCTGAATTCGCCGCGGTCGCCGAGAAGCAGACCGGGCTGCACGATGTCGAGCCGCTCGAAACCAAGCGCGCGTAGCCACTCCTCCGTCTGCCCCTTCATGGCCAAGTAGCGATTGAGGCTGCCGACATCGGCGCCGACCGAACCAACGTGGATGAAGTGCCGGGCGCCCGCCAAGCCTGCGGCGGCCGCGAACCCCGTGACGTAGCCGGTGTCGACGCGCGCGAACTCGTCCCAGCTGCCCGCCTTCTTGATGGTGGAGCCTAAGCAAGAGATGGCGATATTGCATCCGGTCGTGGGCAAGCCGGCGGGCAGTTCATCGAAATCGATGACGGTCTCGTCGGGCGCGCCGCTATCACGCCGCCCGAACAGCTCCAGCGCAACGTCGGTGCGGGCGCGCAGCCGCTTCGCCACGCCCCTCCCCACCAAGCCGCTGCCGCCAATCATCCAGACGCGGTTCACGTATCGAAAACCAGCCGATCGCCATCGACGATGCGATAGAAGCAGCTTCGCCGCCCCGTATGGCAAGCCGGACCGGCCGGTTCCACCTTCAGCCAGACGGCGTCCTGATCGCAATCGACGCGGAGCTCGCGGACTTTGAGGACGTTGCCGCTGGTCTCACCCTTCTGCCAGAGCGCTTGCCGCGACCGTGACCAGAAGTGCGCCGTACCGGTTTCCTGCGTCATTCGAAACGCATCCGCATTCATGTGCGCCAACATCAAAAGCTCGCCCGTTGCGATATCGGTCGCAAGTGCAGTCACCAAACCGGCGTCGTCGAATTTTAGGCTGAGGCTTTCGCCCTCTTCACGCTCATTCATGTGCGCCGCTTAATGATTTCTCAGCGCCTCGATCAACTCGTCCTTTGACATGTCGGACCGCCCCTCGATGCCGAGCTCCTGCGCCTGCTGGTAGAGTTCATCCTTCGTTCGTTCCTCGTAGGGACGGCTGTCCTGATCGACATCGTCCGAAGCCTGCGCGTTCGCGATACGCGCCGCTTTCTCCTTCGACGCGCCATCCTCGCGCAGCGCCTGATAAGTTTCGTCATCCTTGATCGAGGGTCCGTGATCTTTTGCCATGATGGTCTCCTTTCATGCAGCGAACGCATGAGAGGCATAAGGGTGGCGGGAGGCCGGATGACATCCTTAAGACAGCGGCCTATATGCCCTGACGTCTTCCTCCGGCCGAAAGTCGCCGCCACATGATGACCACCCATCCGTTCGACGGCCTCGATGTCGATGGCGATAAGCTGCGCGAGGAGTGCGGGGTCTTCGGCGCCTATGGATCGGAAGGCGCGGCGGCCCTCACCGCGCTCGGCCTGCACGCGCTCCAGCATCGCGGACAGGAAGCGGCGGGCATCACCAGCTATGACGGCGCGCTCTTCTACACCAAACACGAGATGGGCCACGTTGCCGGGAATTTCGATTCCGAGGAAGCGATCCGGCAGCTTCCGGGCAGCGCCGCCATCGGACACGTCCGTTATTCGACGACAGGCGAGACCGGCCTGCGCAACGTGCAGCCCTTGTTCGCCGAACTGTCGTCCGGTGGCTTCGCCATCGCCCATAACGGTAATATCTCGAACGCGCTGCACCTTCGGAAGGCGCTGAACCGGCGCGGGTCCATCTTCCAGTCGACCAGCGACACCGAGGTCATCATCCACCTGGTCGCGACATCGAGTTATCGTCCCCTTCTGGACCGATTCATCGACGCGTTGAAACAGGT
>JBAUIQ010000305.1:0-2682 GCA_049683075.1 Pacificimonas sp. | reverse complement strand
GACGGTTTTGTCGGTGTCGACGGCATCTTCCGCTTTGGCGCCGACGGCGTCGCGCAGCGCGGCCTTGAGGTGCAGGAACTCCAGCCGGGCGGCGCACGCGTCGTCGACCCGGCACCGCGCAGCTTCGAAAACCGCGCGGTCAGCTTCTGGCAGCCGCGCGGCGTGCTCGTCGCCGGCTAGCTTTTGCGCATTTAGGCCTTCAGCTTCGCCGCGACGGCATCCGCAATGGCGGGCGTGACGAACTTGTCGATCTCGCCGCCGAAACGGGCGATCTCTTTGACGAGCCGACTGGCAATCGGCTGCAACGCAACATCCGCCATCAGGAAGACGGTTTCCACATCGTCGTCCAGCTGCTGGTTCATGCCCGCCATCTGATATTCATATTCGAAGTCCGAAACGGCGCGCAGGCCGCGGATGATCATGCTCGCGCCTTCGTCCTTGGCAAAATGAACGAGGAGCCCGTCGAACGTCGTCACGACAATATTGTCGTCGATACTCGCCAGCTCCGCTTCGACCTGCGCGCGGCGCTCCTCGAGCGTGAACATCGCTGTCTTCGACGGATTGGTGCTGAGGCCGATGATGAGCTTGTCGACGAGCTTCGCGCCGCGCCGGACGATGTCGATGTGACCCAGGGTCAGCGGGTCAAACGTCCCTGGATAGATGCCGATCCGCATGCCGCTATTCCTTTATCTGTCACGTTCGACGGTGAAGCGGGCGATGTCGCGCATCAGGTCGGCCGCCGTGCCGAACATCGCGAGATGCTCGACCGCCTGTGCCGCCAGCATCTCCGCCTGCCGCCGAGCGCGGTCGGCACCGAGCAGTGACACGAACGTCGCCTTGCCCGCGTCCGCGTCCTTGCCGAGCGCTTTTCCTGCCAGCACCTCGTCACCCTCGACGTCGAGAAGGTCGTCGGCAATCTGGAAGGCCAGCCCCAGATCATGTGCGTAGCCGCGAAGCGCCGTATGCGCACTCTCGCTGGCCTTCCCCATGATCGCGCCCGCCTCGACGCTGAATGCGATCAGCGCGCCGGTCTTCAGCTGCTGCAGCCGCGTCGTCATGGCAAGATCGAAGTCCGCACCCTCGGCGGCGAGGTCCAGCATCTGCCCGCCCGCCATGCCGTCGGGTCCGCTTGCACGCGATAATTCTAGGCACAATCGGGCGCGAACCGCAGGATCCTGATGCGTCGCCTCGTCGGCCAGCACTTCATAGGCAAGCGCTTGAAGCGCGTCGCCCGCAAGCACAGCCGTCGCCTCGTCCCACGCCTTGTGGACGGTCAGCTTGCCGCGCCGCTGGTCGTCGTCGTCCATACAGGGGAGGTCGTCGTGGATCAGCGAATAGACATGCACGCATTCGATCGCGAGGCCGGTCCGCAACGAGCGCTCCCGGTCGACACTGAAGAGGTCGGCCGCGGCACGGACGAGGAGCGGGCGCAATCGCTTTCCGCCGCCGATGGCCGCATATCGCATCGCCGCGACGAGCGGCGCGCGATGATCGTCCGGCGTCGGCAACAGGCGCTCGAACCCCGCATCGACATCCTGCGCGATGCCCGTAAGCGCCTCATCGAGTCGCGTTCGCGCGTCGCCGATCTCCGCACCCATGTCCGCCCCCCTGTCCTCGACAGTCGCCACCCCCAGGCTCAGACGCCGTCGAGCGGGCGCGTGCCCGTCGGCTGACCGTCCTTGCCGAGCGTGATGGTCTCGATACGCGTCCGCGCATCCTCCAGCTTGCGATCGCAGATCGCCTTCAGCTTCGTCCCGGTCTCATAAAGGTCGAGCGAGCGTTCCAGCGGCACTTCACCGCGCTCCAGCGTCTGGACGATGTCCTCGAGCCGTTTCAACGCCGTCTCGAAATCCATATTCTCGTCGATAGGCGATGTATCGGCATTTGCGGCTTTGGGCTCGGTCATGCCCGGCGTTCTGAAGCGGGGTCCGGCGACCGTCAATGGCACGCTCGGTCGACGCCGATCAGAACCGCGCCCTCTTTAGAGACGCCGCCAAGTTTCGTCGATCATCTCAGCCAGCACCCGCTCGTCGATATCCGCCAGTTTGTTGACGTAGAGGCAGCCGGACCCGCGCTTCCACTTGCCGAGGCGGGCCAGCGCATCGGCAAGTCGGTCGAGACCGCCCATCAGGTATATCGAGTGACGCGCTGTCCGCACCGCGAACCCGACCTTGAAGAAATCGCCTTCACGTCCGCTGTCATATTTATAGTGCCAGTCGCCATAACCGATGATCCCGCCCCGCCAGACGACCGGATCGGCACCCGTTGTCGTGCCGAAGATTTCGACCAGTCTTTCTCCATCGGCCCGCTTTCCCGCATGGTCGACACTAGCGATGAGCGCAGCAGGATCGTCGGGCTGCTTCACCGTCTTCAACTTGGCCTTTGCCATGACGGATCTCTCCCAGTTGATTCCCGAACAACGAACGCTAAGGCTTCGAGGCGCGTCCAACCAGAGGGAGGGTGATTGTGGCCCACAAGTTCGAGACCTACACCGACAAGAAGGGCGAATATCGCGTCCGCTTCAAGTATAACAGTGAGATCATCTTCTCGACCGAGGGCTATTCGTCGAAGTCCGGCGCGCATCGTGCCATCGAATCGATCAAGAAATATGTACCTGACGCGCCGGTCGAGGATATGGAATAACCACATCTCTTTCTGCATTTGAATTTCCTGGGGCATGGA
>JBAUIQ010000304.1:0-7923 GCA_049683075.1 Pacificimonas sp. | reverse complement strand
GCCTACGACTTTCTCGGCTCTCCTGAGGGCGAACTCGCCATCGTGCAGGCGTGCCTCTATTGCGCCACCGCGCCGAAATCGAACGCCGCCTATCGCGCCCAGAAGGCGGCCTGGAAAAGCGCCAAGTCGACCGGCTCGCTGATGCCGCCGATGAACATCGTCAACGCGCCGACCAAATTGATGAAGGACATCGGCTATGGCGCGGGATACGCCTATGACCACGATGCCGAGGATGGCTTTTCTGGGGACGACTACTGGCCGGACGAGATGCAGCCGGAGACCTACTACCGGCCCACCGACCGTGGGCTTGAAAAGCGGATCGCCGAGCGCATCGCCTGGTGGGACGAGCGACGTGGAATGCGCGACACGAAGAAATCGTGACTGATTAAGTAACCATCTTTCCATCCTGCACGAACTGCTCGCCACCAGGGGCGTGTTTAACGGAGAGGGATAACATGATGAGACGATCCAAAAAATTGATATTGGCTGGTATGGTAAGTGCGGCGGGCTTCGCGGCCGCCGGCGCGGATGCGCGACCTGTCGATCTGACAGTGACGATTGAGAACCTTTCGCCGACCGACAGCATTTCCTTCGCGCCGCTCAGGTTCGGGTTCGGAAATGGCAGCTTCGACGCTTTCGATATCGGAACGGAAGCAAACGCGGCAATCACGTCGATTGCCGAGGGTGGGACCGGCACAGATTGGCTACCCGCCTTTGCCGCAGCCGATCCGGATGCGATCATCGCATCGTCTTCAGGGCCGCTTCTACCTGGTGCCGCGCAGGAGGTCGGGACTTTCCGGGTGGATACTGAAGAAAATCGCTTCTTCACATTCGCGAACATGGTCATTCCTTCGAACGACCTTTTTCTCGGCAATGACAATCCGATGGCCTTCAACCTGTTCGACGTAAACGGAAATCTCCAGATCTTCGACATCACACAAACGGCGTCGCAAATCTGGAACAACGGATCGGAGGTTGCCGATCCTGCCAACGCCGCGTTCGTTCAGGGCGGGAACAACGCCGCGCGCACCCTTGAGAACGGCCTTATCGAGTTCGCCTTTGACGAGCTTCTCGCCTTCAACGGGGTGACGACCGCGGCGGGCTATGTCTTCCAGACTCAGATCGGATCATCCGACGAAATTTTTCGCATAAGTTTCAAGGCAGTCGACGTGCCAGAGCCGGCGGCATTGGCACCCTTTGCAACCGGTCTTGCCCTTCTGGGTATCGGAGCGTTTGCGCGGCGTCTGCGTCGAGCAAAACGAGCGGCCTGAACTGACGCGGAGTGGTCATGCGTTCGCCCTGACTATGACCGCTCCGACGTTTGACCGAATGGGCCCGTCGAGGCTACCGACCCGGAGTGTCGACCCGGAGTGTCGACCCGGAGGAAAGAGCGATGAGACGGCTGATAACATTTGGCGTGGCTTCCGTGGTCAGTGTTTGGGTCGCCAGTGCCACATCTGCGCAGACTGACGATCCGGCCTATATTCGCGCTTTAGCAGCGGGTTATGAGGCGGCCTTTACCTGCTCGGCCACCTTTAACGCCAATCAGTCTCAGGCTGAAATCGACGTGAATGAGCTGACGCGCGTCTACGGCGAACTTCGTGACGATGTCGGCGATCTAACGGCGCAGATCGACCGTGACGCAAAGCGGGTCAGTGTAGATTATGCCGACAATATGCCGCCGCGCATTGCGCAATGGCGACCGCATCTCGGCTGCGCGCAACTGCCTGTAGGTGCGGAAGTGGACGCGGCATCCGATTTGCCGAGCCTGGAGATTTCATCTCCGGCGATCGCGACATCTTGGCCGATGGGCGACGAGAACGCCACGAGCCTGTCGAACGACCCGCTGCTGAATGAAATCGTGGCTGATGCCTTCGATGGCGAGACGTTCGGCGAAGAATCGAAGACCTCCGCCGTTGTTGTCGTGAAGAACGGCCGGATAATTGCAGAGCGTTACGCCCATGGGATCGATGCGCAGACGCCGCAGCGCACATGGTCGGTCGCAAAGTCGATCGCGGGAACCGTAGTCGGTATCGCGGCGCAGCAGCAGCTGATCGACTTGCGTGGTCCGGCGCCTATTCCGGAATGGCAGTCTCCGCTAGATCCGCGGAAGGCGATCACGACCGAGCACCTGTTGCGGATGGCGTCGGGCCTGCGATCCGATTTCAGCGGTAGCCGGACCGATGCGCTTTATGTCGGCGGGGCCAGCGTCAGCGATACATCACCAGGGCAGTCGATACTGCATCAGCCCGGCACGCACTATCGCTACGCCAATAACGATACGCTGCTTGCGCTTTACGGGCTGCGGCAGGCGATGGCCGACGACGCGCGTTATCTTGCCTTTCCCTACACCGAACTCTTCTGGAAACTCGGCATGATGCGAACGTTCGCCGAGACCGACTGGCGCGGTGATTTCGTGATGTCCTCGCAAGTGTGGACGACCGCGCGGGACCTGGCGCGGCTCGGCCTCCTTCATTTGAACGACGGCGTCTGGCAGGGCGAACGCCTCCTGCCGCGCGGCTTCGTCGAATGGGCTTCGGAAGCCGGTCCCGCGCAGCCCGACCGACCTTTCGGCTATGGCGCGACCTTCTGGCTCGCGAAGGACGAGAGCGGTCCTCTGGAGGGAGCGTTCGCCGCGTTCGGCAATCGCGGTCAGTATCTGATGATCCTTCCCGCACGCGACATGTTGGTCATTCGGCGCGGCTATGATCCCATCGGAGAGCCGGTGGGTCGTTTCGACATCGATGCCTTCACCCGCGCGGTCGTGGACGCCACCGGCGGTTGAAACCTTTCGCCATGATGAACGTTGGCATAGGCTAGTGTGAACTTGGGGGATGCGTATCATGGAACAGTTGCAATTTGGCGGTGACCGCATCGGTTACCTGATCGGTGAATGGGGGCCGCGCATCATCGCTGCACTTCTCATCCTCATCGCAGCCTGGATCGTCGCGAAGATCGTCAAATGGGGCGTCGCGAAGCTGGTGGACAGCATCTCGACGCTGAAAAAACATCAGGACGCCGTCGGCTCGGGCGGGACGCTCGGCAATCAGCTCGGCTCGCTCGGCTATTGGATCGTCCTTCTCGTCGGCCTCGTCGCCGCATTGCAGCCGCTCGGCCTCAGCCAAGTGGTCGCGCCCGTCAACGAGCTGACCACTGAAATCTTCGTCTACCTGCCGCGCATCATCGGTGCGGCAATCATCTTCTTCATCGGCCTCGTTATTGCGCGGATCGTGAAGCGGATCATCGTCATGGCAATGGAGACATTCAACGCTGACAAATGGGCCGCGAAAGTAGGCGTGACGAACGTCGCCGACCGAAATCTCGATCTTGGCAACGTTCTGGGAACGATCGCCTTCGTCCTGATCATCATCCCGGTGTCGATCATGGCGCTCGACGTCCTGTCGATCGAGGCCATCACCGAGCCCGCGACGCGGATGCTCGACGTCATTCTCCTCGCCATTCCGCGCGTCATTGCGGCGGGCATCATACTCGCGCTGGCCTATTTCATCGGCAAATGGGCCGGTCAGGTCATCGAGATGCTGCTTGGTGCCACCGGCGTCGACCGTGCCGCTTCAACGCTTGGTGCATTTCCCGAAACTGTGAGGGTCTCCAAAGCTGCGGGCGTCATCACGTTGACCGCGATCCTGCTGTTCGGTGCGATCATGGCAACGCAGGCGCTCGGCTTTGCGGCGATAACGTCCCTCCTAGCTGAAGTCGTCGAGCTCGGCGGGCAAGTGCTGTTCGGCAGCGCGATCATCCTCGTCGGCGTAATGCTGGCGAATATCCTCGCCAATGCCGTTGCGCGCTCGACGGGCGAAGTGAATTTTGCGCCCGCCATCGTGAAATATGCGACGATCGCGCTCGCGGTTGCCATGGGCCTTCGCTTCATGGGTCTGGCTAACGACATCGTGAACCTCGCCTTCGGCCTGATCCTTGGGTCGGCGGCCGTCGCGGCGGCGCTCGCCTTTGGGCTCGGCGGCCGTGAACCGGCGCACCGCCTGCTCAGCCGTCTCGTGACAGAGGCCGAGGAGCGGGCCAAGGCGCCCAAGGTGACGACCGAGGCACCGCCGAAGACGCCCGCTGAATAGCGGACGACCTCGAGACCACGGACGGGGCGGCAGCGATGCCGCCCCGTTTGCGTTTCAACGCTTCGCCGCCATCGACTGGTCCGGCGCGAAGGGCAGCCGGCACAAGGGGATCGCGCTGGCGATTTGCGAGCGCGGCGGGAGCGCACCTCGCCTCGTCGAACCGGACCGCATCTGGTCGCGCACAGAAATTCTCGGCTGGCTGCGAGAAGCCGCCAGGGGTGATATGCCGACCCTGATTGCCGCCGACTGGAGTTTTGCGCCGCCATACGTCATTAGAGGCAGCTATCTTCCCGGCGAAACGGTCCCGGAAACGGCGCGCGCGTTCTGGTCGTATGTCGACATATGCAGCGACGACGAGGATCTCGGCGCCGCCGGTTTCCTCGAGCAGGTCCACCGTCCGCATTTCTACTTCGGCAAGGCGGACGGCACGAAGGCGGATTATATGCATCTTCGCCGCTGCGAGGCCGCCTACAACGCCATGGGCGGCGGCAAGCCGTCGAGCGTCTACGATGCCATCGGCGCGGCACAGGTCGCGAAGGCCAGCTTTGCGGGCATGCGCCTATTACATCATTTGGGCGACACCCTGCCGATCTGGCCCTTTGACTTCGTAGCCGATCCGGGCGCGGCTCGATCGACCGCTGGAAGCCTCATGGTCGAAATGTACAGCCGCCTTTTCATTCAGCTCGGAGGCGACCCGCGCGGGCGGAAGCTGCGGGATGCAGACAGCCTGAACGCGGCGCTAAAGACGCTTGGCAGCGATCCCGTTCCCATAAGCATCTACAACGACCATCAGTCCGACGTCCTCGTCAGCGCCGCGGGTCTTCGCGCGATTGCCGATGACAAGAGTGTCTGGTCGCCAACCGGGCTCACCACTGAAATTGCCCGAACGGAAGGTTGGACGTTCGGGGTCCGCTAGCCCCGTGGCGCGTTGCCCGATCAATGGTTAAGGGCGGCCCGATGCTGTCCGTCCCGCTTTCCCATATCGGCTTGGTCGCCCTCGGCGGCGCGGGCGGCGCCGTGGCGCGATTCCTGAGCCTACATATGGTGACCGAGTTAATCTCCCGCCCTCGCCTGCCGTGGGGGACGTTCGCGGTCAATGTAGTGGGCAGCTTCCTGATCGGCGTGGCGATCATGCTGACCATCGAGCACATGGGCAGCAGCCGCACGCGCCTTCTCGCCATCACCGGTTTCCTCGGCGGCTTCACGACGTTCAGCGCCTACAGCTTTGAGCTGACCGAAATGCTGATCGACAAACGTTATGGCCCGGCCGCCGCTTACGGGCTCGGTTCGGTAGTTGTCTGCGTCGCCGCGACCTTTGCGGGCGCGTTTCTGGTCCGGGAGATGTCGCGATGAGCGTCGTTGAGGGTTCCCGGGAAGTTCGCCAGTTCAACGTCGCCGAGGACGATGATGGCATCCGCCTCGACCGCTGGTTCAAGCGGCACATGCCAGAGGCGAATTTCGCACTGGTTTCGCGCTGGGCGCGCACTGGACAGCTTCGTGTCGACGGCAAGCGCGCAAAGCCCGGCGATCGCATTACGGTCGGGCAAAGCATCCGCGTCCCGCCGCTCGAGGCCGCCAAGGCCAGCCCGATGGCGCAGAAACGTCCGCCAAAGCGTCTTTCTGACGACCAGATCGAGTTCGCGCAGAGCCTTGTCATCTTCAAGAACAAACACGCGCTCGTCCTCAACAAACCCGCCGGTCTCGCGACCCAAGGCGGCACGGGGCAGAAGGCGCATGTCGACGGCCTGCTCGATGCGCTCCGCTTCGACAGCGATGTCCGGCCAAAGCTCGTTCACCGCCTCGACAAGGACACGTCCGGCGCGCTCCTGATCGCGCGCACATCCTCTGCCGCCGCGCACTTTGCGAGAGCCTTCAAGTCGCGGACGGCGCGGAAGCTATATTGGGCCATCGTCATGGGCGTGCCGGAAATTCCCGATGGGCGCATCGAACTGGCGCTCTCGAAGCAGCCGGGCATGAGCGGCGAAAAGATGATGGTGGATGAAGAGAATGGGCTCCGTTCCGTCAGCCGCTATCGCCGGATCGACCGCGCGGCGAACCGCGCTGCCTGGCTCGAACTGCAGCCGCTGACTGGCCGCACGCACCAGCTGCGCGTGCATATGGAGGCGATAGGGCACGCGATCGTCGGCGACGGCAAATATGGCGGCAAGGAGTCCTTCCTGACTGGCGGGATCAGCCGCAAGATGCACCTCCACGCGCGCCGCCTGATCGTCGATCTGCCGGGCGGAGGTAAGCTTGATGTGAAGGCCGACCCGGCGGACCACATCGCCGACACGCTCGTCAATCTGGGCTTCGACCCGACGGCAGGCGATCTGAAGCTGGAAGAAGAGATCGACGACCCTGGCGCCAAGGCGCGCCTTCGAAAGCACAAGTCCAGAGACATCCGCCGCGAACGCCGCGACGCGACGCGCGAACGGCGTGGGCGAGGACAAACTGGGCGGCGACGCGGGAAGTGAGCAAACTTCGCCTCGCCATCTTCGACTGCGACGGGACCTTACTCGACAGTCAGGCGAATATCGTCGCGGCGATGGACGCTTGTTTTGCGCGAAACGGTCTTGAACCGCCACCTGCGAACGATACACGGCGCGTTGTCGGCCTGTCGCTGCCGCAGGCGATGGCGCGGTTGCTGCCCGACCATGACGCCGGTCTGCACGACAAGCTGGCGGACGATTACAAGACGGTGTTTCAGGCGCTGCGGGCCGAGGCGCGGCTGTCCGCAGAGCCGCTGTATCCGGGCACATTGGCGGCACTCGATCGGCTGGCCGGTAAGGGATGGTTATTCGCCGTGGCGACGGGGAAGTCCGATCGGGGACTCGATCACGCGCTACATGACCACGGCATTCATGATCGCTTCGTCAGCTTGCAGACCGCGGACCGACATCCGTCGAAACCGCACCCCTCGATGATCGAGCGGGCACTTGCCGATGCGGGAGTCGATGCGATGGACGCCGTGATGATTGGCGACACCAGCTTCGACATGCAGATGGCCGTCAATGCGGGCGTCCGCGCGCTGGGCGTCGCCTGGGGTTATCATGCGCCTGCCGAACTCGTCGCGACGGGTGCGGAGACGGTGGCGGATGACTATGCCGCGCTGGCGGATTATATGCTGCGCGCATGACCGAAGAGCAGGCGAAGCAACGCTTTTTTCAGTTGGGGATGATCCGCGTGCTCGGCATGGTTCTCGTCATCGCGGGCATGCAGATTTGGGTGAAGGGCGCGTTCGGCTATCAGGACGAGTGGGTCGGCAAGGGCCTCGCCGTTCTCGGTGTCGCCTTGATCTTTCTCGTGCCGTCGCTGCTTCGGAAACGATGGCGTGAACAGGGATGAAGCGCTTTTACAAGGATGCGGCAGCGACCCGTGACAAGCGCGGTTGGATCGTCGGCCTAGACGGACGTCCTCTCAATACGCCGAAGCGTCGTCCGCTTGTCCTGCCGACCGAAGTGATGGCCGAGGCGGTGGCCGCCGAATGGGACGAACAGGGCGAGATCATCGATCCCGTGTCGATGCCGCTGACCGGGATCGCGAACGCTGCCATCGATCATGTCGGCGGTGACAGGGCGGGCTTTGCCGATGGCATCGCAGCTTACGGTGAGAGCGATCTCCTCTGCTACCGCGCGGATACTCCGGACAGCCTCGTCGAGCGTCAATGCCAGCTATGGGATCCCCTGCTCGATTGGGCGACCAAGCGCTATGATCTCGCGTTCGAGCTGGTTGACGGCATAATGCACGTCCCGCAACCGGAGCCGACGCTCGCCCGCCTGCGCGCCGCGCTGGACGCGCATGACGACTTCGCGCTGGCCGCCGCGCAGCCCATCGT